>NZ_JBFBIV010000133.1:0-17784 GCF_040702025.1 Streptomyces sp. NPDC088194
CCACTACGAGGACAACCCTCCGCCTTGCGATCGCACGCACCAGACGCCACGGGCCCCGCCCTTTGGGCGGACGGCGCTACTTCCAAAACACGGCCCGGGCCGTCGGGGGGCCGGCGCGGCTCAGCCGGGCATCGGCCAGGTGTGGACCGGGGCGCCCTCGGTGGACATGGCGCGGTAGCGCTGCGTCATGGCGGCGAGCGCGGCCCGGCGGTCCAGGCCGCGGCCGAGGAAGTGGTGGAAGGCGTCGGCCTGCCAGCGGGCGCCGTTGGTACGGAGCCGGCAGCGCTGTTCGATGATGCCGAGGTAGTGGTCGCGGTCGACGGGGTCGATGCCCCAGCCGTCGAGTCCGGCGGCGGCCAGCGGCAGGAGTTCGTCGCGGATCAGGTCGGCCGCGGCGACCTGGGCGAGCGCGGTGCCGCGCGGGCGCGGCCAGTGCAGCACGGCGTCGATGCCGTCGCGGCAGGCGGCGTCGAAGTTCGCGGCGGCGGCGCCGAACGGCAGCCGCTGCCAGACCGGCCGCGGCGCCTCGGCGAGCGCGCGGACCAGGCCGTAGTAGAACGCCGTGTTGGCGATGACGTCGGCGACGGTGGGCCCGGCCGGCATCACCCGGTTCTCCACCCGCAAGTGCGGCACCCCGTCGACGACCTGGTAGACCGGGCGGTTCCAGCGGTAGATCGTGCCGTTGTGCAGGGCCAGTTCGCGCAGCTGGGGCACCCCGCCCTCGTCGAGCACCCGCAGCGGGTCCTCGTCGTCGCAGATCGGCAGCAGCGGCGGGAAGTAGCGCAGGTTCTCCGCGAACAGGTCGGCCACCGAGTCGATCCACCGCTCGCCGAACCAGGTCAACGGCCGTACGCCCTGGGCCCGCAGCTCCTGCGGGCGGGTGTCGGTGGCCTGCTGGAAGAGCAGCGGGCGGGTCTCGCGCCACAGCTCGCGGCCGAAGAGGAACGGCGAGTTCGCGCCGACCGCCACCTGCGGCGCGGAGACCACCTGGGCGGCGTTCCACGCCGGGGCGAAGCGCTCCGGGGTGACCTGGAGGTGCATCTGCGTGGAGGTGCAGGCCGCCTCGGGCGCGATCGAGGCGGAGGTGTAGACGAGGTGCTCGACGCCTCCGATGTCGAGGGTGATGTCCTCGCCGCGCATGGCGAGAATCCGCTCGTTGAGCAGGGTGTAGCGGTCGGCGCGGGAGAGGTTCGCCGAGACCAGGTCCTGGGCCTGGAGGGTGGGCAGGATTCCCACCATCACGATGCCGGCGCCGACCTCCCCGGCCATCCGGTCGGCGTAGCCGAGCCCGGTGCGCAGTTCCTCGGCGAGCCGGTCGAGCACCCGGCCGGAAAGCGGGTGCGGCGCGATGTTCACTTCAATATTGAACTGGGCCAGCTCGGTCTGGAAATCGCGGCTCGCGATGCGCTCCAGCACCTCTTCGTTCATCATGCGGGGCAGTCCCTCGGAATCCGCGAGATTCAATTCGATCTCCAGACCCATGAGATTGCGCGGCCGGTCGAAGCGCCGCTCCGCCAACAGCCTCTCCAGCCCCACCAGGCACTGCTGGAGCTTGTTCCGATACATCCGCCGGTCGGCCAGGTCGAACGCCCCGGCCACGACCTTCTCCCCCATCGAAGCGTCCCTCCTCGCGCGGTCCTCACCGGAGGATGCCCACCCAAATGATCGATAACGCCCACCGGAGCACGGCGTGCACGCTACGCTTGCCGTAGTGACCGGCAGCGGGCATGTTCCCGCGGCACATTCGGCGCAGGGCTCCCGCGTAAAATCGGGGTGAATACCACCGCACGGTTCCGGCCGACCGTACGGGGCGGAAATCAGCGGCATCCGCCCCCTACCCTGCGGGAATGCCGGCCGGACCCCTCGGGAAGAAGGCGGATAACCGCCTTGCGGGTAATACTGGCAGCGAGTAGATGAAACACGGAGCGAACACACGTCGTATAAACTCCGCGCACGAGGCAGAGTATCCGCCGTCGCCGGGCGAGCTTGAGCAGTAACCCTCACCAGGTACTGACCGCGCCGTCCGCTCCTCGCCCGCACCGCTTTGTGCCCGCACCACGTGTCTCCCAGTGAGAGGCGACAACACCATGCCGCTGCTTGTCCCCCCAGCACCCGCACCAGCCCTGTTGAGCGTCCTGGCGGCGCTCAGTTCTCCCACTGCGGTCCTGGAAGCCCGGACCCCTGCCCTGCGCACCGCGGAAGGGCCGCTGGACGCCGAACACCCCCTGCCGGTCCATGTGTTCGAACCGGCGGCGGTTCCCGGTGGCCTGCCCCACGCGCGGCTGGCCGGCTGGCGGTTCCATATCAGGGCGGGGTCCCGGGTGGCCGCGGCGGGCGAGACCGTGGCGACACCTGACGGCTGGGTGTTCTCGCGCTTCTCCGAAGGCCCCTACCTGGCCTCGACCGAGCGGGCGCTGCGCCAGGCGGAGCCGCTGCCGGCCACCTACCAGCCGCACCTGCTGTCGGTGCCGAGCCTGTACATGATGGCGCTGTGGCTGCACTCGGTGCCGAGGGCCGACGCGGCCACCGCCCAGCCGGACCCGGCCGACCTGGTCATCCCGCTGGCGCCCGCACCGCCGGGGATCGCCTCGCACCGGGTGTACCGGATCGTGGAGCTCGCGCCGCTGCTGAGCGCGTGGCTGGCCCCGCCGCCGCTGGCCGGCTCCCCGGCGTAGGCAGTGCGGGCCGTGCAGGCCGCATAGGGCGCAGAGGCCGTATCCGGCGGCCCGGCATGAGCGAAGCCGGTTCTCCTGGGCACCGAGGCTCAGGGGAACCGGCTGTGTCATGCGCCGGACGGCCGGTCCGACGCCTCGTCGGACAATCCGTGGAACGCCTCGTCGGACGATCCGTGGAACCCTCGGACGCCTCGCCGGGCGGCTCAGGCGGCCGTGGTGACGCGCGTAGCGACCAGCGGCCGGTGCGGTGCGATGATCTGCCCGTCGGGCAGGATCTCGCCGGTGTCCTCGAAGAGCAGCACCCCGTTGCACAGCAGGCTCCAGCCCTGCTCCGGGTGGTGGGCCACGATGAGGGCGGCCTCACGGTCGGCGCTGTCAGCGGTAGGGCACTGCGGCTCGTGCTTGCACATGGTCAATGGTGTCTTTCGCTGCGAGAGGTGAATGGTGCGGTCGGTCGCGTCGCCTGCCTGGTTCATCTCGGTCCCCCGTTCTCGCGCGGCCGGTCCCAGTCTTGCTCCCCGGACGGCATTCCGCAGGTATTTCACGTTCGCGCTACTCATTGGTGCAAGACGCGCCATCCACTCGGCCGGTTGCGGACACACGGCGGCGCCTCCCGGCCGTTTCCCGGTCGGGAGGCGCCGCCGCCCCGCCTGCGCGTCGCCGCGCGCCGATCAGCTCTCGTACGCGTCCAGCGGCGGGCAGGAGCAGACCAGGTTGCGGTCGCCGAACGCCCCGTCGATCCGGCGTACCGGCGGCCAGTACTTGTCCGCGGGATGCACGCCGGCCGGGAAGACGGCCTCCTCACGGCTGTACGGGTGGCTCCAGTCGCCGCTGAGCGCGGCCGCGGTGTGCGGGGCCGAGCGCAGCGGGTTGTCGTCGGCGGGCCACGCGCCGGAGCCGACCCGGTCGATCTCGGCGCGGATCGCGATCATCGCCTCGCAGAACCGGTCCAGTTCGGCGAGGTCCTCGCTCTCGGTGGGCTCGATCATCAGGGTGCCGGCCACCGGGAAGGACATCGTCGGCGCGTGGAAGCCGTAGTCGATCAGCCGCTTGGCGACGTCGTCGACGCTGACACCGGTGTCCTTGGTCAGCGGCCGCAGGTCGATGATGCACTCGTGCGCGACCAGGCCGCCGGGGCCGGTGTAGAGCACCGGGTAGTGCGGCTCCAGCCGCTTGGCGACGTAGTTGGCGCTCAGCACGGCGATCTGGCTGGCCTGCTTCAGCCCCTCGCCACCCATCAGCCGGACGTAGGTCCAGGAGATCGGGAGAATCCCCGCCGAGCCCCAGGGCGCGGCCGAGACCGGGCCGACACCGGTGGCGGGGCCGGCCTCGGGCTGGAGCGGGTGGTTGGGCAGGTGCGGGGCCAGGTGGGCGCGGACCGCGACCGGGCCGACGCCGGGGCCGCCGCCGCCGTGCGGGATGCAGAACGTCTTGTGCAGGTTCAGGTGGGACACGTCGGCGCCGAACCGGCCCGGGCGGGCCAGGCCGACCAGCGCGTTGAGGTTGGCACCGTCGACGTAGACCTGGCCACCGGCGTCGTGCACGGCCGCGCAGACGTCGGTGATGTGCTCCTCGAACACGCCGTGCGTGGAGGGGTAGGTGACCATCAGCACGGCGAGCCGGTCGCGGTACTGCTCGATCTTCGCGCGCAGGTCGGCGACGTCGACGTCGCCGTCCTGGCTGGTCTTCACCACGACCACGGTCATCCCGGCCATCACCGCGCTGGCGGCGTTGGTGCCGTGCGCGGAGGACGGGATCAGGCAGACCGTACGGTCCAGGTCGCCGTTGGCCCGGTGGTAGGCGCGGACCGCGAGCAGGCCGGCCAGTTCGCCCTGTGACCCGGCGTTGGGCTGGAGGCTGACCTTGTCGTAGCCGGTGATCTCGGCGAGCTGGTCCTCCAGGCCGTGGATCAGGCTGAGGTAGCCCTCGGCCTGGTCGGCGGGCGCGAAGGGGTGCAGGGCGCCGAACTCCGGCCAGGTGACCGGCTCCATCTCGGTGGTCGCGTTGAGCTTCATGGTGCACGAGCCCAGCGGGATCATGCCGCGGTCCAGGGCGTAGTCGCGGTCGGCGAGCCGGCGCAGGTAGCGCAGCATCGAGGTCTCGCTGCGGTGCTGGTGGAAGACCGGGTGGGTGAGGTAGTCGTCGGTGCGCAGCAGGGCGTCGGGCAGAGCGTCGGGGGCGGCGGCGTCGAGCGCGTCGATGTCGCCGGTGGCGCCGAAGGCGGCGAGCACCGAGCTGAGCGCGGCGCGGTCGGTGGTCTCGTCGCAGGCGATGCCGACGTGGTCGGCGTCGGTCAGCCGCAGGTTGACGCCGGCGGCGCGCGCGGCGGCCACGACCTCGGCGGCCCGGCCGGGCACGTGGGCGGTCAGCGTGTCGAAGTACGCGTCCTCGACGAGCTCGACGCCGGCCGCGCGCAGGCCCGCGGCGAGCACCGCGGCGTAGCGGTGGGTGCGGCGCGCGATGGCGGCCAGCCCGTCGGGCCCGTGGTAGACGGCGTACATGCCGGCCATCACGGCGAGCAGCACCTGGGCGGTGCAGATGTTGCTGGTGGCCTTCTCCCGGCGGATGTGCTGCTCGCGGGTCTGGAGCGCCAGCCGGAAGGCGGTGTCGCCGTCGGCGTCGACCGAGACGCCGACGAGCCGGCCGGGCAGGTTGCGGGCGTAGGAGTCGCGGACGGCCATGTAGCCGGCGTGCGGGCCGCCGAAGGCCATCGGGACGCCGAACCGCTGGGTGGTGCCGACCGCGATGTCCGCGCCGAGGTCGCCGGGCGAGGTGAGCAGGGTGAGCGCGAGCAGGTCGGCGGCCACGGTGACGATCGCGCCGAGGTCGTGCGCCTGCTCGATGACCGGCCGCAGGTCGCGGACGGCGCCCGAGGCGCCGGGGTACTGCAGCAGCACGCCGGTGACGCCGCGCTCGGCGACGTCGGCGGGGATGCCGGCCGACAGGTCGGCGGTGACGACCTCGACGCCGGTCGGTTCGGCGCGGGTCCGGATCACCGCGAGGGTCTGCGGGAAGGTGTCGGCGTCGACCAGGAAGACGCCGTTCTTGACCTTGCCGACCCGGCGGGACAGCGCCATCGCCTCGGCGGCCGCGGTGCCCTCGTCCAGCAGGGAGGCCCCGGAGGTGGGCAGGCCGGTGAGGTCGGCGACGACGGTCTGGAAGTTCAGCAGCGCTTCGAGCCGGCCCTGGGAGATCTCCGGCTGGTACGGGGTGTAGGCGGTGTACCAGGCCGGGTTCTCCAGCACGTTGCGCAGGATGACCGGCGGGGTGAAGGTGCCGTAGTAGCCCAGGCCGATCATCGGCGTGAGCACCTGGTTGCGGTCGGCGAGCGCGCGCAGCTCGGCGAGCGCCTCGGCCTCCGTGACGGCGGCGGGCAGACCGAGCGCCTCGGTGCTCTTGATGGTCTCGGGTACGGCGGCGCCCGTCAGTTCGTCCAGCGAGCCGTAGCCGACCTGGGCGAGCATCTTGGCCTGCGCCTCGGCGTCGGGGCCGATGTGGCGGCGGGCGAACGGCCGGCCGGCTTCCAGCTCGGCGAGGGAATTGCGGCGGTCACTCATCTTCGGGGGCCTCCTGGTCTGCAACGACCTTCGGGGGTGCCGCCAAGGCACCCGTACGGCCTCCCCCTCTGTCATCAGAACCTGAGAGCTTCACCGCCCCGGCCCACAGGGCGGCTTTCACCGTCGGTGAGGACGCGCCCGGCGGCCGCGCTGCTTCCGGGACAGGTCCTGCTTTCCAGAGTGACCTCACCCGAGCGGTACGGATGCCTGAGAGATTCCGGGGAGGATTTGCTCCTTCGGCGCCTTCCGCCACCCGCCACCAGACGGGTTCTTGGAGGACTCTCCCGCACGGGGTCAACGGCCTTCTGCCAGCCTACCAGCGTGATCCGAACACGGATCGGAACAGGTGCCGAGTCGACACCGCCCCTGTTGTGGCTTTGGGTAGGAGTCAGCAGCCGTCGTACGACGGCGGGCCTGGGGTTGGTTGGACTCGTTGGAGGGACCGTGCAGACCGACATCGATCCGCGCAGCCTGATCGGCCGCCGCGCCTTCGACCGTGACGGGACGAGGATCGGCACGGTGGACGAGGTCTACCTCGACGACGCGACCGGCACGCCGGAATGGGCGGCGGTGCGCACCGGCCTGTTCACCCGGGACGCCTTCGTGCCGCTCGGCCCGAGCGAGCTGGACGGCGACAAGCTGCGGGTGCCGTACGAGAAGGCGCTGATCAAGGACGCGCCGGACTTCGGCGTGGGCCGGCACCTCTCGCCCGAGCAGGAGTTGCAGCTCTACCACCACTACGGCATGGACGTGCCGCGGTCGGGGGCGGAGCCGGCGCCTTCCGGGGACTTCGGCGAGCTGGCCGACGACGACTGAGCCGGATCGGCGGGCGGGTCGCTGGCCGCGTCCGCGGGCGGGACCGCCGGCGGGTCTGCCGGCAAGCCAGCGTCCGGACCTGCGGGCGGACCGGCCGGCGGCGGGTCGTCCGGGTCCGCGGGCATCCGCTGGGCGGCCAGGGGCAGCGGATCGCTGGAACTGAGTTCCGGATCGTCCACGGGGAAGGTGCGCACCCGGCCCGGCACGGCGTCCGAGGGCACCTCGAAGCGCACGGTCACCCGGCCGACCCCGCTGCCCTGCACCCACCCGGCACCGTACGTGGCGTGGGTGACGTCATGGCCCGGCAGCCAGCGGTTCGCCCGCTCGGGGGCCGGCGGGGGGCTGCTGGGCAGCGGCGGCGGGGCGTCGTCCTCCGCCGAGTCGCCGTTCAGCGCCCGCTCGCCCGCGGCCTGGGCGAACAGGTCCTCCTGGGTGAAGTCGGCGAGCCCGGCGACGCCCACCCCGAGCAGCCGTACGCCACCGGTGGTGTCGACGGCCTCGGCGAGCCGGCGGGCGGTCTCGCGCACCACGGCCGGGTCGTCGGTGGGGGCGCGCAGCGTCTCGGAGCGGGTGAGCGTGGAGAAGTCGTACCGCCGGACCTTCACCACGACGGTGCGCCCCGAGCGGCCCGCGCCGCGCAGCCGCTGCACGCAGCGCTCGGCG
Source organism: Streptomyces sp. NPDC088194 (assembly GCF_040702025.1). Taxonomy (NCBI): domain Bacteria; kingdom Bacillati; phylum Actinomycetota; class Actinomycetes; order Kitasatosporales; family Streptomycetaceae; genus Streptomyces; species Streptomyces sp. NPDC088194. The sequence continues at coordinate 7,712 of NZ_JBFBIV010000133.1, forward strand.
AGCCGGTCGATCTCGTACCGCACATGGGCGCGGTCGGTCAGGTCGCTGTCGAAGGTGTCCTCGACCGAGATGGACTTGACGTCGCGGTCGGCGACCACCGGGCGGTTGTCGACACCGGCGGCCATCGCGTGCAGGCCCGCGCCATGCGCCTTGCCGAGCAGCCGGACCAGCTCCCCCTCGCCGGCCTGGGCGATCTCGGCGACGGTGAGGATGCCGGCCCTGCGCAGATGCTCGGCCGTGGCGGGTCCGACCCCCGGCAGGGTGCGCACCGGCATCGGGTCGAGCAGCGCCTGCTCGGTGCCGGGCTCGACCACCACCAGGCCGTCGGGCTTGGCCTTCTCCGAGGCGATCTTGGCGAGCAGCTTGGAGCCGGCCAGCCCGACGGAGGCGGTCAGGCCGGTGGCAGCCTTGATGTCGGCGCGCAGGCCCCGGGCCACCGCCCGCGGGTCGTCGGCGTGCTCACCGGCTTCCAGGTCGACGAATGCCTCGTCGACGCTCAGCGGCTCTATCAACGGTGACGCCTCGCGGAGCAACGCCATCACGATCTCGCTGACCTGCCGGTAGATGCCGAACCTCGGCGCGAGATACGCCGCGTTGGGGGCGAGCCGGCGGGCGTGCGCCATCGCCATGGCGGAGTGGACGCCGTGCACGCGCGCCTCGTAGGACGCGGTCGACACCACGCCGCGGGGTCCGAGGCCGCCGACCACCACCGGCTTGCCCCGCAGGCTCGGCTTGGACGCCTGCTCGACCGCGGCGAAGAACGCGTCCATGTCCAGGTGGAGGATCGTCGGCGCACTTCTCACACGTCCAAGCGTCCCGCATCCCACCGACATCGGCCGTACATGTGTACGGCGACGGCGGGTCGCAGCCGCGGCCCGGCGGCGGAGCGAGCCACCGCACAGCGCCGCGCGGCTTGGCACCGCATCACACGACACGCGATGCGCGATGCGCGCGAAGTGCGCCGGGCCGCGCTCAGACCGCCTTGTTGCGGCGCCGGGCCAGTTCGTCGGCCGGGTTGTGGCCGACCAGGGTCTCGCCGGTGTCCACACGCTCGCCGTGCATCTCGGACAGCGCGGTCTCCACGTCGCGCCAGACCACGCCGACCGCGATGCCGAAGATGCCCTGGCCGCCCTGGAGCAGCTGGACCACTTCGTCGGGCGAGGTGCATTCGTAGACGGTGGCGCCGTCGCTCATCAGCGTCATCCGGGCCAGCTCGCCCGGGCCGACCGAGCGCAGGTGCTGGACGGCGGTGCGGATGTTCTGCAGGGAGACGCCGGTGTCGAGCAGCCGCTTGACGATCTTGAGCACCACGACGTCGGAGAATCCGTACAGCCGCTGGGTGCCCGAGCCGTACGCGGGTCGCACGCTCGGCTCGACCAGGCCGGTCCTGGCCCAGTAGTCGAGCTGGCGGTAGGTGATGCCGGTCGCGGCGCAGGCCGCCGGACCCCGGTAGCCGATCTGCTCGGACGGCGTCTCGGCAGGTGGGCCGCCGTCGGCACCCACCGCGGCCGGGGCGAGCGCCCCTCGGGCCGGATACGGGCCGCCGGTCGCCAAACCGTCGCCGGTACTTCTCACGACGCCCTCCGTCCCTTCGCGTCCGCTGGCCGCGCGCACGTGCCACCGGACTTTCCCTCCTGACGGTAGGCAGTCGTCACACGTGCGTCAACGATCGCCACGCTCGGCACGCCGAGTGAAATTCACCCCAGGAGTGGTTTGATCCGATCGCAGAGCGGGAACGGAATTCCGAATGGCCATATGGCGGCAACATTGCCCCGCCAACTCCCGATCGGGGGCAGGCCGGGACACTCCGCCCGGAACGGCTCCGACGGCCTTTCCGGGCGTTTCCGGCCGGCTACTGGTTGCTGGTCCCGAAGTCCTCGGGCGAGATCTGGTCGAGGAACTCGCGGAACTTCTCCACTTCGTCCTCCTGCTCGTCCGGGATCGCGATCCCCGCGTCGTCCAGCACACCGTCGCTGCCGTAGATCGGCGTCCCGGTGCGCAGCGCGAGCGCTATGGCGTCGGACGGGCGGGCACTGACCTCGACCCCGCCGGCGAAGACCAGCTCCGCGTAGAACACGCCTTCCCTCATGTCGGTGATACGCACCTCCGTCAGCGTCTGTCCCACCGCCTCGAGCACGTCCTTGAAGAGGTCGTGAGTCAGCGGTCGCGCAGGCGTCATGCCCTGCTGCGCGAAGGCGATGGCCGTCGCCTCTCCCGGCCCGATCCAGATGGGCAGGTACCGGTCGCCTCCCACTTCACGCAGGAGCACGATCGGTTGGTTGGAGGGCATTTCGACCCGGACACCCACAACGTCGAGCTCGTTCACACAGCAACCCTAGGCCGTGCCCGCCGGGTTTGGGTAGTCGGGCAGCCGCCAGGTGCCGCCACGCGGCTCACCGGGGAGGGCCGCAAAGGGCCGGACAACCCCGCGGATGCCGCTCCCGGCAGCGGTTCCGGCCACAATCCGGCCGAATTCCGGCGGTGATCCGGACGCCGGATTCCGCCGGATTCGATGTCAGTCCAGCCGGACCCGCAGCGCGGACTGCAGCATCGCCGCGTGCAACCGCACCGACAGCGTGGCCAGCTCCCGCGCGGTGGCCTCGGCGTGTATCCGCGTCTGCGGGTTGCGGTGCCGGCGCAGCGGCGCCACCACCTGCTCGACCAGGCCGGCCTCCCGGTCGGCGGCCGCCTTCACCGCGCGCAGATGGCGCGGCTCGAGACCGAACCGGCCGAGGTCCACGATCAGCCGGCCGAGGCTCACCGCGTCGGCCTCGTAGCCGCCGTCCGCGTCGGCCTCCACCAGGCCGTACGACTCCCACTGCGCGAGAGCGTCGCTGTCGGCCCCGGTGGCGGCCAGCAGCTCGTCCCGGCCGATCCGCATCCGCGCGGGCTCCTCGGGCTCCAGGGAGCCGTCCAGCGCCTCACGGGACTCGCCGGGGCGGGGCAGCGCGACCGGCTCGCCCCGGTCCATGGCGTCCAGGTGCTCGCGGATCACCCGCAGAGGCAGGTAGTGGTCACGCTGCACCCGCAGGACGTACGCGAGCCGGTCGACGTCGGCCGCACCGAACTTCCGGTACCCCGAGGGGGTGCGCTGCGGCTCCACCAGCCCCTCCGCCTCCAGGAAGCGGATCTTGGAGATGGTGACCTCGGGGAACTCGTCCCGCAGCCGGGACAGCACCGCGCCGATGCTCAGCAGGGCGCCGTCCCCTCCGGCGGAGACGATGGCGGTGCCGTCACCGGCACCGCCCGACGTTCGCGGCATGCACACCTTCCCTGGGACCAGGCGGCGGGAGGGTCAGACGCCCGCCTGGCTCGCGTAGAAGACCAGTCGGTACTTGCCGATCTGCACCTCGTCGCCATTGGACAGCTGCACCGCGTCGATCCGCTCCCGGTTGACGTAGGTGCCGTTGAGGCTGCCCACGTCGGAGACGGTGAACACGCCGTCGGCGCCGCGCCGGAACTCGACATGGCGGCGGGAGACGGTCACGTCGTCCAGGAAGATGTCGCTCTGCGGATGCCGGCCGGCGGTGGTCAGCTCGCCGTCCAGCAGGAAGCGGCTGCCGGAGTTCGGCCCCCGCCGCACCACCAGCAGTGCCGACCCCGGGGGCAGCGCGGCCACCGCGGCCTGCGCCTCCGGGGAGAGCGACGGCATCGGGGTCTGACCGGTCGCCTCGGCTTCGTACGCCTCGATGCTGGAGATCGAGATGGTCGAAGTGGTCTCCGAGGGGCGCTCGAAGGGCGCGCCTCCCTGCGTCCCGCGCAACGGCGCGCCGCAGTTGTTGCAGAAGCGACTCGCCTCCGCGTTCCGGTGCCCGCACCTGCCGCAGACCAGCACGCCGTGCTCACCACCCGTGTCCGAGGCCGACGGTTCCCCGAAACCTATGCGGGGGGCCGAACCGTGGTCAACAGGCGCCACGCCGGGCGCGCCCGGAATCTCGCCGCCTTGCTGCGGCGACTCCGCGCGGAACAGCGGACGCTCGGCCCCCTGGCCGGCGTCCCGCGCATCCTCCGCCCCGCTCCGCGGCGCGCGGTGGCGTGCCGTGGCCGGGTCGCCCGACTGGCGGGCGCTCTTGCCGAACAACTTCCCAAACAACTTCACGGGCGATTCCCCTTGAAAGAAGCAGACCCGCCCGTGGGGCAGGACGAACTCTCACTACTCACAGTTTCCACCACTCAGCACCCGGCCAGGTCCCCGACCCCCCGCCTCATTGGGATGACCGAGCGTAGTCAGGCTGCTTCGACGGCCGCAAGGCGTCCACGACGATCTTCTGCGACCTGACCACGCCGGCACTCGCCTGCTCCTTCTCCAACGTCTGCACCACCCCGCCGGGGATGTTCAACGCGGGCTCCAGATCGGGCGGGTTGCCGATGACTTTGAAGACGTACGGTTGGGCCAATCGGTGCCCGTCAACGAGCACGGAGTTGGCTCCGTCAGTGAAATAAGTGTCGCTGACGACGCGCACGTTGTTGACCTGGATCGCCTCGGCGCCCGCCGCGCGCAGCTCCTGGACGGTGTCCAGCAGCGAGTCCGCCGCGACCTGGCCGTGCGGGTCCTTGACCGTCAACGTGATCCCCGGGCCCTGGGCGGCCACCGTGCCGGACAGCACGCCGAGTTGCCGGGCCTTCTCCTGCGTCTGCTTGAGCGCCTCCGCGGCCTGGTCCGAACTGGTCTCCAACTCGCTGCGCTGGTTCTCCAGGCCGTGTTTCTCGTCCTGGAGCCGCTGGCCGCGGTTGTCCAGTTCGGTGAGGATACGGACCAGGTCCTCCTGACGCGCCCCGCGCAACGTGTTGTTGTCGTCACTGGTGGTGCGCACCTGGATGGCCAGGCCGAGGCCCAGCACGAACAGCAGTACCGCGACGATGAGTTGCGCGCGGGTCAGCCGCGGCGGCCACACTCCGGCCACCAGCCGCTGCCGCCCGGTCCGCGGTGCGGTCGCGGGCTCCGAGCCGTCCTCGTGCTCCTGCGCGGGCGCGGAGCCGTCGTCGTGCGCGCGCTCCGGATCACGCTCGGGTCGGTGATCACGCTCGGGCTCGGGTGCGTGCTCGGGCCCGGGTGCGTGCTCGGGTGCGTGCTCGTCGTGGCGCCCACGCTCGTGCCCGTGCTCGGGCTCATGCCGGTGCTTGTGCTCGTTGCTCATCCGTTCGTCACGCCCGGAACACGTGACGGCGGATGGCGGCGGCGTTGGAGAAGATCCGGATACCGAGGACGACCACCACGCCGGTGGACAACTGCGCGCCGACGCCGAGCTTGTCGCCCAGGAAGACGATCAACGCGGCCACCACCACGTTGGACAGGAAGGAGACCACGAAGACCTTGTCGTCGAAGATCCCGTCGAGCATGGCCCGCAGCCCGCCGAAGACGGCGTCGAGCGCGGCCACGACGGCGATAGGCAGATACGGCTCGACGCCCGAGGGCACCACCGGGCGCACCACGAGTCCGACCACGACCCCCACGACGAGGCCAAGTACGGCGATCACTTCTCAACCCTTCCCGTTCGACGGCGTCTTCGGTGGCGTCGTGGGCACGTCGGGTGTGGCGTACCGCAGGATCAGCGAGGGCGCGGCGGGCAGTCGGAGATCGCTCTGCACGCCGATGCTCGACCTGATGCCGTAGTTCGTCACCAACACGTGCAGGTACTCCCCGTCGGCGCTGTTCTGGAATGCCGTGCTCAACCGCTTCCCGTCCCCGATCGCCAGCACCGTGTACGGCGGCACCAGCGGCTTGTTGTCGACCAGTATGGCGTCCCCCGCGGCCCGGATCGCCGACAGCGCCGTCAGCCGCTCGCCGTTGACCGAGATCGCCTCGGCGCCGGAGGCCCACAGACCGTTCACCACTTGCTGCATGTCGCGGTCGCGGACCCGCCCGGTGTCGGAGAAGCCACTGCTCTCCCGCGGGCCGCCAGTGCCCCCTTCAGAGGCTTCCTTGGCGTCATTGACGACCAGCTTGACCCCCGGGCCGCGCACCGGTGTGGCGGCGGCGAGCAGTTCGACGAGGCGATCGCCGTCTCCACCGGACTGCTTGAGCGCGGCCTGCTGCTCCGCGGAGACGGTGTCCCGCAGCGAGTCGACGTTCTTCTGCAGGGCGTCGGCGCTCTTGGTCTCGGTCTGGATACGGTCGATGAGGTTCTGCCGCTCCTTGGCCACGGTGGGCGCCGAGACCCGCGCCTGGGCCGCACCGAGCGTCACCACGAGCGCGGCGAGCACCAGCCCGGCCGCCAGCCCCAACTTGCCGCCCAGCGCCTTCGGCAGCCGCGAGGTGCCGACCTGCCCGCGCCGGGCCGCGGCCTCCGCGTAACCGTCGTCGAGGCTGTGCTCCATGATGTTCGTCAGCAGCGACATGGACGCGTCCAGGCGTCGCGGAGCGGCCCCGGGCGCGGGGCTGCTCCGTTCGGGTGGCTGCTGCGGCATGCCGCACATCGTCGCACGTCGGGACGCCCGCTCCCGAACGGGCCCCTCCCGACGCGCGGTTCGCCCGGTGCGACCGATTCCGGCGGGTAGCACGGCGGATTCTGTCGGAGACCGATCGTTTGCCGACCGGTCGCCGACCGACACTTGATCGGTCGGCGACCGGTCGGTGGTCGGTCCACGACCGGTCGTTGTCCGGCCGGCAACCGGCGAACGGCGGTCCGGCCGCGGCCGGGCCGCCGTTCAGCGGTGGATCGACGAAACGACGAGTCGACGAATCCACCCGGCCGCGCGCGGATCAGCGGCCGGCGCTCTCCACCACCTCGGACCACTCGTCCAGCAGTGCCTGCGCGGAGGCGTCGTCGGGACCCTCGGCCCACAGGTGCGTGACGGCCTCGGCGGGGTCGGGCAGCACCATCACCCACCGGCCGTCGGACTCCACCACCCGCACACCGTCGGTGGTGTCCACCGACCGGTCGCCGGCCTCCTCGACCACCCGGCGCATCACCGAGCCCTTCACCGCCCACGGCGTCGGCACATCCCGCTTCAGCACATGCGCCTTGGGGATACGGGCGTCGATCTGGCTCAGCGTGAGCTGCGTCCTGGCGACCAGGCCGATCAGCCGTACGAACGCCGCCGAACCGTCGAAGACGCTGCTGAACTCGGGCACGATGTAGCCGCCGCGCCCGTCGCCGCCGAAGATCGTGCCCTCTTCCCGGCCGACCCTGGTCAGGTCGTCCGGCGACGTGGTCGTCCACGTCACCTGGGTGCCGTGGTACGCGGCGACCTGCTCGCCGATCCGGGTCGTGGTCACCGGCAGCGCCACCCGGCCGCTGCGCCGCTCCGCCGCGACGAGGTCGAGCAGCACCAGCAGCGCCCGGTCGTCCTCCACGATCCGGCCCCGCTCGTCGACCAGCGACATCCGCTCGCCGACCGGGTCGAACCGCACCCCGAACGCGGCCCGCGCCGAGGAGACGATCTCGCCGAGCCGGACCAGCCCGGCCCGGCGGCTCTGCTCGGTCTCGGTCGGCCGCGCCTCGTCGAGACCGGGGTTGATGGTCAGCGCGTCCACGCCCAGCCGGCCGAGCAGGCTCGGCAGCACCAGGCCCGCGCTGCCGTTGGCCGCGTCCACCACGACCTTCAGCCCGGCGTCGGCGATCCCGGTGATGTCCACGGCCCGCAGCAGCGCGCCGGTGTACGAGTCGAAGACCGTCGCGGGGAAGGTCAGGTCACCGATCTCGCCCGGGAACGCCCTGCGGTACTCCTGACGCGAGAACACCCGGTCGAGCTTGCGCTGCCCCGCCCCGGACAGGTCGGCGCCGCGCTCGTCGAAGAACATGATGTCCAGCGAGTCAGGCCGCCCCGGACTGGTCCTGATCATGATGCCGCCCGCGCTGCCGCGCGCGGTCTGCTGCCGGGCCACCGGCATCGGTACGTTCTCCAGATCGCGGACGTCGATCGCGCTGGCCTGGAGCGCCGAGATCACCGCCCGCTTCAGCGCGCGAGCGCCACGGGAGTGGTCGCGCGCCGTGGTGACCGTCGCGCCCTTCTTCAGCGTCGTCGCGTACGCGCCCGCGAGTCGTACCGCCAGCTCCGGGGTGATCTCCACGTTCAGGATGCCGGAGACGCCGCGGGCGCCGAACAGGTGCGCCTGGCCGCGGGACTCCCAGATCACCGAGGTGTTGACGAACGCACCGGCCTCGACGGTCTTGAACGGGTACACCCGGACGGTGCCCGCGATGATCGACTCTTCGCCGATCAGGCACTCGTCGCCGATGACCGCGCCCTCGTCGATCCGGGCGGCGCGCATCACGTCGGTGTTCTTCCCGATGACGCAGCCGCGCAGGTTCGTCTGCGGACCGACGTACACGTTGTCCGCGATCACCGCCTTGTGCAGGAACGCCCCGGTCTTCACCACGACGTTGGAGCCGATGACGCTGTGCTCGCGGATCTCCGCGCCGGCCTCCACCTTCGCGTAGTCGCCGATGTAGAGCGGTCCGCGCAGTATCGCGTCGGGGTGGACCTCCGCGCCTTCGGCGACCCACACGCCGGGCGAGATCTCGAAGCCGTCGATGTCGACGTCGACCTTGCCCTCCAGGACGTCCGCCTGGGCCTTCACGTAGCTCTCGTGCGTGCCGACGTCCTCCCAGTAACCCTCGGCGACAAAGCCGTAGACCGGCTTTCCCTCCTTCATGAGTTGCGGGAAGACATCGCCCGACCAGTCGACGGACACGTCGGCCTCGACGTAGTCGAACACCTCCGGCTCCATCACGTAGATGCCGGTGTTCACGGTGTCGGAGAAGACCTGGCCCCAGGTCGGCTTCTCCAGGAAGCGCTCGACCTTGCCATCGTCGTCGATGATGGTGATTCCGAACTCCAGCGGGTTCGGCACCCGGGTCAGGCACACCGTGACCAGTGCGCCCTTCTCCTTGTGGAACTCGATGAGCTCGGTCAGATCGAAGTCCGTGAGCGCGTCGCCCGAGATCACCAGGAAGGCGTCGTCCTTGAGCGCCTCCTCCGCGTTCTTGACGCTGCCCGCCGTCCCCAACGGTTTTTCCTCGTTGGCGTAGGAAAGCTCCATGCCCATTTCCTCGCCGTCCCCGAAGTAATTCTTCACGAGGGACGCGAGGAACTGCACCGTGACCACTGTCTCGGTGAGGCCATGTCGCTTGAGCAGATTGAGAACGTGCTGCATGATGGGGCGATTCACCACCGGCAGCAGCGGTTTCGGCATGCTCGATGTCATTGGGCGAAGGCGTGTGCCCTCGCCGCCGGCCATTACAACCGCCTTCATGTCGGAAACGTCCTCCTCTTGACTCAGCCAGCCGTGGCGTCCGCCCTGACAAGTCGCCGGACCTGCACCACATAGAGGAACCCTGCCCACCAGTACAGGGTTGTACCCCAACCCGCGAACGCCCAGCCGAAAACAGTCGCCAGGTTCGCGAGCCATCCGCTCCCGTCGCTCAACAGCAGCAGCGGAAAGGCGTACATGAGGTTGAAGGTAGCCGCTTTCCCGATGAAGTTCACCTGGGGTGGGCCGTAGCGGTGCCTCCGCAGAATCAGCAGCATCACCGCCATCATGACCTCACGGGCCAGCAGCAGCACGGTGATCCACAGCGGCAGGATGCCGCGCCAGGTCAGGCCCACCAGGGTGGTCAGCACATACAGCCGGTCCGCGGCCGGGTCCAGCACCCGCCCCAGCTCGCTGATCTGATTCCAGCGCCGGGCCAGCTTGCCGTCCAGGTAGTCGCTCACGCCGCTGAAGGCGAGCACCAGCAGAGCCCAGCCGTCGACCTTCGGCCCGCCGAACTCGGGCCACAGAATCAGCCACAGGAACACCGGAACGCCGACCAGGCGCGCCATACTCAGGATGTTGGGGATCGTGAAGATCCGATCCGTTTGCACCCGTGTCTCCTGGACCTCCACCGGGGCCCCTCCTGCTGTATGTGCGTGTACGTGTGTGCCGGCCCGCGCCGGCGGACCGTTGTACGTGCGGACGTTGCGGGCCGACTCTACCCCAGGCACACAAATGGCAAAGGCCCGGCCTCGGATACATGATCCGAGGCCGGGCCCCAATATTTGTTCGGCGGTGTCCTACTCTCCCACAGGGTCCCCCCTGCAGTACCATCGGCGCTGAAAGGCTTAGCTTCCGGGTTCGGAATGTAACC
>NZ_JBFBIV010000134.1:0-17413 GCF_040702025.1 Streptomyces sp. NPDC088194
GGCCGCCGGATACAGCTCGGCGGGGATCTTCGCGGCCGCCGCGCGGTCCAGCAGCCACAGCGTGCGGGCCCGGCCGTAGGCGCCCGAGGCGGGTGCCTGGACCTCGCCCGGCGAGGACAGCGCGAGCGCGACCGCGCCCGCCTTGTCCTCGCCCGCGGCGAGTAGCCACACCTCCCGGGCCGAGCGGATCGCCGGGAAGGTCAGCGAGATCCGGGTCGGCGGCGGCTTGGGCGAGCCGTGCACACCGATCACGGTGCGGACGGTCTCCCGGGTGCCGGGGTGCTCCGGGAAGAGCGAGGCCACATGGGTGTCCGGGCCGACGCCCAGCATGAGGACGTCGAACGACGGCACCCGGGTGTGGTCCTCCGGCCCGGCCGCGGCGGCCAGCTCCGTCGCGTAGGCCGCCGCGGCGGCCTCCACGTCGGACTCGTAGGCACCGTCGGACGGCGCCATCGGGTGCACCCGGGCCGGGTCGAGCGGCACCGAGTCCAGCAGCGCCTCCCGGGCCTGGGTGTGGTTGCGCTCCGGGTCCCCCTCGGGGAGGAACCGCTCGTCGCCCCACCACAGGTCCAGCCGCGCCCAGTCCACCGCGTCACGCGCCGGGGCCTCGGCGAGCGCGGCCAGCAGCCCGTTGCCGTTCCGCCCGCCGGTGAGCACCACCGAGGCGGAGCCACGGGCGGCCTGGGCGTCCACGATCTTCGTGATCAGCCTGGCCGCCGCGGCCCGCGCCATCAGCTCCTTGTCCCGGTGGACGACCACCTGCGGGGTACTCACTTCTCCGCCGCCGCCTTACCGGAGCCCGAGCCGGAAGCGGCCTTCTTCGCCGGCGTCGCCTTCGCCGCGCCCTCGGCCTTGGCTCCCGACCCGTTGGACCCGTTGGACCCGGCCGCACGCGCGATCCCGTCGGAGCTCAGCAGCTGCCGCTCGCCGAACTTCACGGTGGCGCGGTATATGTCGTCCGGGTCGAGCCTGCGCAGCTCCTCGGCGATCAGCTCCGAGGTCTCCCGGCGCTTGAGCGCCACATGGCGGTCGGGCTGCCCCGGCACCGCCAGCTCGGCCAGCCCGCCCTCGGGCCGGTCCAGGCAGATGTCGCCGTCGGAGGTGGCCAGCCGCACCGCGGTCAGCCCGGGGCCGTTGCTGACCTTGCGCTCCACCGGCACACCGAGCCGGTCCGCCAGCCACAGCACCAGCAGCTCGGCGCTCGGGTTGTACGCCTCACCCTCCACCGAGGCACTCTCGATCTTGCCGTGCCGCTGGTCGAGAGCGGCGGCCAGCATCGAGCGCCACGGGGTGATCCGGGTCCAGGCCAGGTCGGTGTCACCGGGTGAGTACGTCTTCGCCCGCAGCCCGAGCGAGCCCACGGGGTCCTCGGCGGCCGCCGAGTCGGTGATCCGGCGCGCCGCCAGCCGGCCCAGCGGGTCCTCCGCGGCGTTTTCCGGGGCCTTGTCCGGCCACCAGCACACCGCGGGGGCGTCCGGCAGCAGCAGCGGCAGGACCACCGACTCGGCGTGGTTGGCCAGCTCGCCGTGCATACGCAGCACCACGGTCTCGCCGGTGCCCGCCTCGTCGCCGACCACGACCTCGGCGTCCAGCCGGGCCAGCGCCCGGTCCCGCGGCGAGCGCCCGGGCCGCTTGATGACGACCAGTATCCGGGAGGGGTGCTCCTTGGACGCCTCGTGCGCGGCCTTCAACGCGTCGTAGGCGCTGCCCTCGTCGGTGACGATGACCAGCGTCAGCACCATGCCGACCGCTGGGGTGCCGATCGCCCGCCGGGCCTGGATCAGCCCGGCGTTGATCTTCGAGGACGTGGTGTCCGTCAGATCGATCTTCATGGCCTGCGCCAGCTCCTGCCGTCTTGTGCGAGCATCTCGTCCGCCTCGGTCGGGCCCCAGGTGCCGGACGCGTACTGCGCCGGCTTGCCGTGCCTGTCCCAGTACTGCTCGATGGGGTCGAGGATGGTCCAGGACAGCTCGACCTCCTGGTGCCGCGGGAAGAGGTTCGCGTCACCGAGCAGCACGTCCAGGATGAGCCGTTCGTACGCCTCCGGGCTGGACTCGGTGAACGACTCGCCGTAGGCGAAGTCCATCGTGACGTCCCGCACCTCGGTGGAGGTGCCGGGCACCTTGGAGCCGAACCGCACGGTCACGCCTTCGTCCGGCTGGACCCGGATGACCAGCGCGTTCTCGCCCAGCTCCTCGGTGGCGCCGGACTCGAACGGCAGGTAGGGGGCCCGCTTGAAGACCACCGCGATCTCGGTGACGCGGCGGCCGAGCCGCTTGCCGGTGCGCAGGTAGAACGGCACACCCGCCCACCGGCGGTTGTTGATCTCCAGCTTCACCGCGGCGTAGGTGTCGGTCTTGGACTTGGGGTCGATGCCGTCCTCCTCCAGGTACCCGAGCACCTCCTCGCCGCCCTGCCAGGCGTGTGCGTACTGGCCGCGCACGGTGTACTTGCCCAGGTCGTCGGGGAGCACGACCGCGCCGAGCACCTTCAGCTTCTCCGCGGTGAGCGCCTTGGGGTGGAAGGAGCCGGGCTCCTCCATCGCGGTCAGCGCCAGCAGTTGCAGCAGGTGGTTCTGGATGACGTCGCGCGCGGCGCCGATGCCGTCGTAGTACCCGGCGCGGCCGCCGATCCCGATGTCCTCGGCCATGGTGATCTGCACGTGGTCGACGTAGGACCGGTTCCAGATCGGCTCGTACATGGTGTTGGCGAAGCGCAGCGCCAGGATGTTCTGGACAGTCTCCTTGCCCAGGTAGTGGTCGATCCGGAAGACCTCGTTGGGCGGGAAGACGTCGTGCACGATCTGGTTGAGCTGCTGGGCGCTGGCCAGGTCGTGGCCGAACGGCTTCTCGATCACCGCGCGCCGCCACGAGTCGCCGGTGCCCTGCGACAGGCCGTGCTTCTTCAGCTGCTGCACCACGTTCGGGAAGAACTTCGGCGGCACGGACAGGTAGAAGGCGAAGTTGCCGCCGGTGCCGCGGGCCTTGTCCAGGTCCTCGATGGTCGACTTGAGCTGCTCGAAGGCCTTGTCGTCGTCGAAGTTGCCCTGGACGAAGCGGCAGCCCTCGGCGAGCTGCTGCCAGACCTCCTCGCGGAAGGGGGTGCGGGCGTGTTCCTTGACCGCGTCGTGCACCTCCTGGGCGAAGTCCTCGTTCTCCCACTGGCGGCGGGCGAACCCGACCAGCGCGAAGCCCGGCGGCAGCAGGCCGCGGTTGGCCAGGTCGTACACCGCCGGCATCAGCTTCTTGCGGGACAGGTCGCCGGTGACCCCGAAGATCACCAGGCCGGACGGCCCGGCGATCCGCGGCAGCCGCCGGTCGAGCGGGTCACGCAGCGGATTGCCCACCGTCAGCTTCTCGTCCTCGGATGTCACCTCACGCCTCCGAAGGGGCGAGCCGCTCGAGTTCGGCCTTGGTGGAGTCCAGGAGTTCGTTCCAGGCCGCCTCGAACTTCTCGACGCCCTCGTCCTCCAGCACCTGCACCACGTCGTCGTACGACACGCCGACCGTGGCGAGCGCGTCGATGTCGGCCTGCGCCTGCGCGTAACCGCCTCGGACGGTGTCGCCGGTGACCTCGCCGTGGTCCGCGGTCGCCTCCAGCGTGGCCTCGGGCATGGTGTTCACCGTGTTCGGCGCGACCAGCTCCGTGACGTACAGCGTGTCGGAGTAGGCGGGGTCCTTCACACCGGTGGAGGCCCACAGCGGGCGCTGCTTGTTGGCGCCGGCCCGCTCCAGGGCGGCCCAGCGGTCGGTGCCGAAGACCTCTTCGTACGCCTGGTAGGCCAGCCGCGCGTTGGCCACGGCGGCCTTGCCCTTGAGCGCCTTGGCCTGGTCGGAGCCGATCTTCTCCAGCCGCTTGTCGATCTCCGTGTCCACGCGGGAGACGAAGAACGACGCGACGGAGTGGATCTCGGCGAGGTCCAGGCCGGCGGCCTTGGCCTTCTCCAGACCGGACAGGTAGGCGTCCATCACCGCGCGGTACCGCTCCAGCGAGAAGATCAGCGTGACGTTGACGCTGATGCCCTTGCCGATCACCTCGGTGATCGCCGGCAGCCCGGCCTTGGTCGCGGGGATCTTGATCAGGGTGTTCGGGCGGTCGACCAGCCAGGCCAGCTGCTTGGCCTCGGCGACCGTGGCCACCGTGTTGTGCGCCAGCCGCGGGTCCACCTCGATGGACACCCGGCCGTCCTGGTGGTTGCTGGCGTCGTAGACCGGACGCAGGACGTCGGCGGCGTCGCGGACGTCCGCGGTGGTGATCATCCGCAGCGCCTCCTCGACGGTCAGCTTCCGCGCCGCGAGGTCCTTGAGCTGTCCGTCGTAACCGTCGCCCTGGGAGATGGCCTTCTGGAAGATCGACGGGTTGGTGGTGACACCCACCACGTGCTGCTGGTCGATGAGTTCGGCCAGGTTGCCGGACGTGATGCGCTTGCGCGACAGGTCGTCCAACCAGATCGCGACGCCTTCGTCGGAGAGGCGCTTGAGTGCGTCTGTCATGGGAATTGCATCTCCTGAAATGTCGTGTACCAGCGTCAGCGGTCTGCGGCGGCGAGAGATTCCCGGGCGGCGGCGGCCACCGCCTCCGCGGTGAAACCGAACTCGCGGAAGAGCAGCTTGCCGTCGGCCGAGGCACCGTAGTGCTCGATGCTGACGATCCGGCCGGCGTCTCCCACGTAGCGGTACCAGGTGAGGCCGATGCCGGCCTCGACGGCGACCCGCGCCTTCACCGAGGACGGCAGCACGCTCTCGCGGTACGCCGCGTCCTGCTCCTCGAACCACTCCACGCACGGCATCGAGACCACCCGGGTCGGGATGCCCGCGGCCTGCAGCTCCTCGCGCGCGCCCACCGCGAGCTGCACCTCGGAGCCGGTGCCGATCAGGATCACCTGCGCGGGGCCGCCCTCGGCCTCGAACATGACGTACCCACCGCGGGCGGTGTCCTCGTGGACCGGGTAGGTCGGCACGCCCTGCCGGGTCAGCGCCAGGCCGTGCGGGGCGCCCTTGCCGATCTCCTTGGTCCAGCGCTTCTGGATCTCGCGCCAGGCGATCGCCGTCTCGTTGGCATCCGCGGGGCGCACCACGTTCAGCCCCGGGATGGCGCGCAGCGAGGCCAGGTGCTCCACCGGCTGGTGGGTCGGGCCGTCCTCGCCGACGCCGATCGAGTCGTGCGTCCACACGTACGTCACCGGCACGTGCATCAGCGCGGACAGCCGGACGGCGTTGCGCATGTAGTCGGAGAAGACGAGGAACGTGCCGCCGTAGACACGGGTGTTGCCGTGCAGCGTGATGCCGTTCATCTCCGCGGCCATGGAGTGCTCGCGGATGCCGAAGTGCACGGTCCGGCCGTACGGGTCAGCGCCGGGCAGCGGGTTGCCGGCCGGGAGGAACGACGAGTTCTTGTCGATGGTGGTGTTGTTCGACCCGGCGAGGTCCGCGGAGCCGCCCCACAGCTCGGGGATCACCGAGCCCAGCGCCTCCAGGACCTTGCCCGAGGCGGCGCGGGTGGCCAGCGAGGCGCCGACCTCGAACTCCGGCAGCTGCTCCTGCCAGCCGTCCGGCAGCTCGGCCGCGTCGATCCGGTCGAACAGCTCGGCGCGCCGCGGGTTCGCGGTGCGCCAGGCGGCGAAGGACTTCTCCCACTGCGCGCGCGTGTCGCGGCCGCGGTCGCCGACCGCCCGGGTGTGGGTGATCACGTCGTCGGCCACGTCGAAGTGCTTGTCCGGGTCGAAGCCCAGCACCTGCTTGGTGGCCCGCACTTCGTCCTCGCCGAGGGCCGAGCCGTGCGCGGCGCCGGTGTTCTGCTTGTTGGGCGCGGGCCAGCCGATGATCGAGCGGACCGCGACGAACGACGGCCGCTCCGTCTCGGCCTTGGCGGCCAGCAGCGCGGCGTGCAGCGCGTGCACGTCGAGGTCGCCGTTCTCCTTCGGGGCCACCCGCTGGACGTGCCAGCCGTATGCCTCGTACCGCTTGACGGTGTCCTCGGAGACGGCCGTCTCGGTGTCGCCCTCGATGGAGATGTGGTTGTCGTCCCACAGCAGCACCAGGTTGCCGAGCTTCTGGTGGCCGGCCATCGAGGACGCCTCGGCGGAGATGCCCTCCTGGAGGCAGCCGTCACCGGCGATCGCCCAGATGGTGTGGTCGAAGGGAGAGGTGCCGGCCGGCGCGTCCGGGTCGAACAGCCCGCGCTCGTAACGCGAGGCCATGGCCATGCCCACCGCGTTGGCCACGCCCTGGCCGAGCGGGCCGGTGGTGGTCTCCACGCCCGTGGTGTGGCCGTACTCCGGGTGGCCGGGGGTCTTGGAGCCCCAGGTGCGCAGGGCCTCCAGGTCGGCCAGCTCCAGGCCGTAACCGGCGAGGTAGAGCTGCGTGTAGAGGGTCATGCTGGAGTGCCCGGCGGACAGCACGAAGCGGTCGCGGCCGGTCCAGTCGGCGTTCGCCGGGTCGTGCCGCATGATCTTCTGGAACAGCAGGTAGGCCGCCGGGGCCAGGCTCATCGCCGTGCCAGGATGGCCGTTGCCGACCTTCTGCACGGAATCCATCGCGAGGACGCGGGCGGTGTCCACGGCCCGCTGGTCCAGATCGCTCCACTCAAGGTCTGTGGTCGTCGGCTGCTTGCTCACCCTGGGTCAGGGCTCCTCTCCACATAAGTTGAAAAGCGCCGGTGACTGGTGCCTACCCGACGTTCTTGAGCCTACCGCCGCAGGCGCGCGGGCCTTTGCCCACGCTGCCGCATCTGTGGATAACTCCTGCGCGGGCCGCGGATGACACGCCCCGCCCATGGACACCCCCCGCAGAAAGCCGGGTATTCCCTACGTCTAGAGTGGCGTGGTACGCGCAGGGACCGTGGTCCGCCGCCGCATCCGCGGCCGGCAGGCAGCCGGGACCTGCTGGACTCATCTCTCGTGGGGTGTTCGTGACAGCCGTCGAATCCCGACCCGCAGGGGTCATCGGGACGGGCTCGGGACAGACGAACTCCGGGCACCGGCCGCCGCGTGCCCGTGTCATGGCGTTCGTCGCGCTGACCAAGCCGCGCATCATCGAACTGCTGCTCATCACGACCGTTCCGGTGATGTTCCTGGCGGCCGATGGCGTGCCCAACCTCTGGCTGGTGCTGGCGACCGTGGTCGGCGGCTACCTGTCCGCGGGGGGCGCCAACGCGCTGAACATGTACATCGACCGCGACATCGACGCGCTGATGCACCGCACCGAGCAGCGTCCGCTGGTCACCGGGATGGTCTCGCCGGGCGAGGCCCTGGTCTTCGGCATCGTGCTGTCGGTGGTGTCCACCGTGTGGTTCGCGGTGCTGGTCAACCCGCTGTCCGCCGCGCTGTCGCTGACCGCGATCCTCTACTACGTGTTCGTCTACACGCTGTGGCTGAAGCGGCGCACCGCGCAGAACATCGTGTGGGGCGGTGTCGCGGGCTGCCTCCAGGTGTTCATCGGATGGTCGGCCGTGCGCAACGAACTCGGCTGGGCGCCTTTCGTGCTCTTCCTCGTCCTGTTCTTCTGGACCCCGCCGCACTACTGGCCGCTGTCCATGAAGGTCAAGGACGACTACGCCCGGGTCGGCGTGCCCATGCTCCCGGTCGTCGCCGGCAACCAGGTCGTCGCCCGGCAGATCGTGCTCTACAGCTGGGTCATGGTCCTCACCTCGCTCACCTTGTGGTGGCCGCTGGGGGACACCTCCTGGTTCTACCCGGTGGTCGCGGGCGCCCTCGGCGCGTTCTGGCTGAAGGAGGCGCACGGGCTGCACGCCCGCGCCAAGGCCGGGGTGATGGGGGCGAAGCTCAAGGAGATGCGGCTGTTCCACTGGTCGATCACCTACGCCACGCTCCTGTTCGTCGCCGTGGCGATCGACCCCTTCCTGCACTAGGGACTTCTACACCGGGGACTCCCGCTTCCCGCAGTGGCGACTCCCGCGCCCCAGGCGCGAAAGGGCCGTGCCGACCCACATCGGGACAACCGGCACGGCCCCCATCAGCCCACCCCCGTACGACCGTTGATTTGAGCGCGGCCAGCCCCCAGGATGTGCTGGTCCCATCGACGAGTTCCTCGGGAGGTACGTGTGAGAAGGCGGCGCATGCTGCATGGCGCGCTCGTGACAGTGCTCGGTGCGGTGGCGACCCTGGTGGCCGCGGGTACGGCTTCGGCCGATATGACAACGTTGTCCGACAAACCGACAACGTTGTCATACTCCGCCACCTCCTCCGGTTCCGCGCTGGTGTCCGACCCGGCGAGCTATGTGGACCCGCTCATCGGCACCGGACGCGGCGGCTCGACCGTCGGCGAGATCAACAACTTCCCCGGGCCGTCCGCGCCGTTCGGGATGATGCAGTTCTCCCCGGACACGTCCGGCTCCTACGCCGGCTACCAGTACCACGACGACCAGATCCGCGGCTTCAGCCTCGACCACGCCTCCGTCGGCTGCCGCGCCTTCGGCGACGTGCCGATCCTGCCGGTGACGGGCGATGTGGGCAGCACCCCCTGGAACCTCACGGAGCACTTCACACACACCGGCGAGAAGGCCGAGCCCGGCTACTACGCGGTGACCCTCGACGCGTCGGGCGTCCGCGCCGAGCTGACCGCCTCCACCCGGACCGGTCTGGCCGCCTTCACCTTCCCCCAGGGGGCCGCGGCGGCGCAGTTGCTGGTCAAGGCCGGCGGCAGCCTCAACGGCGACAAGAGCGCCGACGTCCAGGTGGTGGGCGACCGGGAGGTCACCGGCTCGGCCACCACCGGTGACTTCTGCGGCAAGGGCAACGAGTACACCGTCCACTACGCGATCACCTTCGACCAGCCCTTCACCGCGCACGGCACCTGGGACGGCAGGACCGTGACCAAGGGCGGCGACTCCGCGAGCGCGGCGGGCGCCGGGGCGTACCTCACCTTCGGCGACGGCGGCAGCCGCACCGTGCGGGCCAAGGTCGCGATGTCGTACGTGTCCGTGGCGGGCGCCCAGGCCAACATGGCCGCGGAGGTGCCCGGCTGGGACCTCGACGCGCTGCACCGGCAGACCCGCGACCAGTGGACGCGGACCCTGCGCAAGGTGCGGGTCGCGGGGAAGGACACCGACGAGCTCACGACGTTCTACACCGCGCTCTACCACTCGCTGATGCACCCGAACACCTTCAACGACGCCGACGGCCGCTACATCGGCTTCGACGGCAAGGTCCGCACCCTGCCCGAGGGCCATGCGCAGTACACCAACTTCTCGGACTGGGACACCTACCGCTCGCTCGCGCCGCTGCAGGCGATGCTCTTCCCGCAGCAGGCGAGCGACATGGCCCAGTCCCTGGTCAACGACGCGGAGCAGGGCGGCTGGTGGCCGCGCTGGCCGCTGGCCAACGCGTACACCGGACAGATGACCGGCGACAACTCGGTGCCGCTCATCGCGAACCTGTACGCCTACGGGGCCCGCGACTTCGATCTGAAGACGGCGCTGAAGTACCTCGTCAAGGGCGCCACCACGGTGGACACGACCGCGGGCGCCTACCAGGAGCGGCCCGGCATCGCGGAGTACGTCGAGCGCGGCTACGCGCCGAACGACGACGCCGCCAAGGGCGACCACGGGCACGTCGGGGCCTCGGAGACCCTGGAGTGGGCCATCGACGACTTCTCGATCGCCCAGCTCGCCGACGCCGCCGGGCAGACCTCGGTGGCCCGCACCTTCGGCAGGCGCGGCCAGAACTGGCAGAACATCCTCGACCCCGCCACCGGCTACCTCGAACCGCGCGGCGAGGACGGCCGGTTCCCCGACAAGCCGGGCTTCCAGACCCCGGGCGACGGGCAGTTCGGCCAGGAGGGCTACGACGAGGGCAACGCCGCCCAGTACAACTGGCTCGTCCCGCAGGACATGGCCGGGCTGATCACCTCGATGGGTGGGGCGAGCGCCGCCACCGAGCGCCTCGACGGGTTCTTCTCCCAGCTCAACGCGGGCCCCAACGCCCCCTACATGTGGGCCGGCAACGAGATCGACTTCGGCGTGCCGTGGGTCTACAACCAGCTCGGCCAGCCGTGGAAGACGCAAGCGACGGTCCGGGAGATCGCCACCACCCTGTTCAGCCCCACCCCCGACGGCGAGCCCGGCAACGACGACCTGGGGGCGCAGTCCTCCTGGTACGTGTGGGCCGCGCTCGGCATGTACCCCGCGACGCCTGGCACGGCCGACCTCACCGTGCACAGCCCGATGTTCCAGCGGGTGGTGCTGGACCTGCCGGGCAAGGCCGCTGACCTGGACATCCGCGCCCCGCAGGCGGCGGACGACGCTCCTTACGTCCACCGGCTCACCCTCGACGGGCGCACCTGGGCGCGCACCTACCTGCCGCAGTCCGTCGTCTCGCACGGCGGGCGCCTGGACTTCACCCTGTCCACCACCCCCGACACGCACTGGGCCGCGTCCGCGAGCGTCGCGTCGCCCTCCTACCGCGCCGGTGAGCACGACTTCCTGGCCACGGCCACCCCGAACCAGTCGACGGTGGCGCCCGGCGGGGCGGCGGCCGACCTCACGGTCCACGCCCAGCGGCTGGCCGGGCACGGCCACGCGCTGACGGTCAGTGCCTCCCCGCCCCAGGGCATCAGCGTGACACCCGCCGGCACGTCCCTCGCGCTGGACCGGGCGACCGGCTCGGGCACCGTACGGCTGGCTGTCAAGGCGGCGGCGGGCACCGCGGACGGCTACTACGAGGTACCGCTCACCGTGCGCGGCACGGGGAGCGGCGGCGGCTCGCCGGTGCGCCTCACGGCCATCGTCCTGGTCGCCGCCGAGCACAGCCTGGCCGCGGAGTACGACAACGTGGGCACCACGCAGGACGGCGAC
This sequence comes from Streptomyces sp. NPDC088194, assembly GCF_040702025.1. Lineage (NCBI taxonomy): Bacteria > Bacillati > Actinomycetota > Actinomycetes > Kitasatosporales > Streptomycetaceae > Streptomyces > Streptomyces sp. NPDC088194. Next base: position 10,813 of record NZ_JBFBIV010000134.1, read on the forward strand.
CACGCGAGCGGCGACCTCGACGGCACCGGCAGCACCTACTCCCGTGAGGCGCTGGCCGCGGCGGGCCTGGTCGGCGGCGCGCGCACCGAGGTGTCCGGGACGTCGTTCGTCTGGCCGGACGCCCCCGTCGGACGCCCCGACAACGTGGTCGCCGACGGGCAGACCCTCGCGCTCGGGGACAGCGCGAAGACCGCCACCCGCCTGCTGTTCGTGGGCTCGGCGACCAACGGCGACCAGCGGGCCACCGCCCAGGTGACGTTCACCGACGGCAGCACGGCGCAGGCCGACCTGTCCTTCGGCGACTGGACGAAGCCCGGCGGCGGTTCGGCGCCGGTGCTGGGGAACACGCTGGTGGCCGCGACCGGTCACCGCAACGAGTCCGGTGGTGCGGGTCCGGCGGCGTACGTCTTCGCCACCACGCCGTTCGCCGTGCCGCAGGGCAAGCAGGTCGCGAGCGTGACGCTGCCGGACAACGGGAACCTGCACGTGTTCGCCGTCGGCCTCGGCTGAGGCGCCCGCGCCCTCCGGTACCTCCCGTACCGCCCGTACCGCCCGGCGGGGATCGAGCCCCCTTCCCGATCCCCGTCGGGCTGATCCCCGTCGGGCTGATCCGCGCCGGGCGCCGTCTTCCGCCGGGGGATTACCGGTGAGTAGGGTGGGGGCATGGCTGAGAGCAAGGTGGACAACGACCCCCGGGCCGAGCGGCGCGTACGGCGGCTGACCAGGGAGATCCACGCGTTCGGGCGGGCGCACGGCGGCGCGGACGCGCAGATCGCGTACCTGGGGGAGCGCGGCGCCCGGATCGTGTTGGTGGGGGAGGACGGCGCCTGGGGCGACCTGGTCGCGCCGACGTACGAACTGGCGCAGCGGGCCGTGGGCGCGTCGGGAGTGACCGCGCACGAGGCGTTCGACGGGGAGATGGCCGCGAAGGTGCGGACAGGGCCGTACGAGTGGTCCCGGATGGCAGGCATCCAGCTCGGCGGCCGGGCCGGCGGCTGACCGCGCTCCCTATTACCGCCCAGGTCGTTAGGACCAGTGCGGGCTGCCCCCGGCGGCCGTCCGCGCAGCGACCGAGGACCTGGGCAGGTCCGTGACCGACGGACGGGACGGGGTGCGGCCGATGGCCGGCACGGCACAGGCACACCTGGTGGACGCGCACTGCCACGGGGTGTACCCGGGCGAGCTGGGACTGGGCTCCTTCGAGGCGCGGCTGCCGGGCACCGCCGCCCCCGGCACCACCCTCTTCGACAGCCCCACCGGGTTCGCGCTGCGCCGCTGGTGCCCGCCGCTGCTCGGCCTGGAACCCCACTGCCCGCCGGCCCGCTACCTCGCCAGGCGCCGCGAGTTGGGCGCCTACGAGTCCGCCCGGCTGCTGTTGCGCGGCACGGGCGTGACGGCGTACGTCCTGGACACCGGCGAGCCCGGTGACCTCACCTCGCCGAAGGACCTCGCGGCGACCACGGGCGCGCCCGTCCTGGAGACGGTCCGGCTCGAACCGCTCGCCCAGCAGGTCGCCGACACCTCCGGCACGGTCGGCTCCTTCCTCGCGAACCTCGCGGAGGCCGTGCACGGTGCCGCGCTCGGTGCGGCCGGGTTCTCCTGCGGTGACGGGTCCGCTGGCCCGGCCGGCCGTGCTGGTGTGGAAGAGGGCGGCGAGGACGCGCGCCCGCCCGGGCCGGTGGAGGTACGGCAGGCCGCTGCGACCTGGCTCTCCGCTCGTGCGGTGGGGGCGCGGCCGGCCGATCCCGTCCTGCTGCGGCACATCCGGTGGCATGCCGTCGCCACCGGGTTGCCGCTGCTGCTGCGGTACGGCGCGGGTGGGGGCGGGCCCCGCGCCGCCTTGGGTTTCCTGCGGGCCACCACGGGGCTCGGCACCGAGGTCGTGCTGCTGCCCGACGCGCCCCACGAAGCGGCCGCCGCCGATCTCGCGACCGAACTCCCGCATGTCTACGTGGGTGTCGGGCGGAACCCCTCGGGGGTGCTCGGGCGGACGCCTTTCGGCAAGGTGCTCTACGCGAGCGGCGTGGGCGGACTGCCCGAGCTCGCCGTGACCGCGGCACGAGGGTTCCTGTCGGAGCTGGGGCGGGCCGTGGCCGAGCGCGTCCGCGCCGGTGAGTGGTCCGCGGCGGACGGACGGCGCGTGACGTCCTTGGTGACAGCGGACAACGCCCGGCGCCTCTTCACTCTCCCGCGGGGAGGCGCGGCTTGAGAGGCGCGGAACCCCGGGCGGACGACGCTCCCGCAGTGGGGGTCAGGCCCAACTCACCCGAGACGGTGCCCTCTACTTGCGGCCCGAGGGCTCGGCCAGGCGGGGAGCGCCCAGCGCGGCGGACGGCACCGACTCGCCGGGCTCGGTGAAGGGGCGTTCGCGGAAGGAGAGCAGCACGCGCAGGACCGCGATCCAGACCAGGCAGGCGCCGAACATGTGCAGGTCGACCAGGGCCGCAGGCAGGTGCGTGAAGTACTGGACGTAGCCGATGACGCCCTGCCCCATGAGGACGAGGAAGAGCTCGCGGACGCGGTGCTGCGGGCCGATCGGCGCGTCGACGGCGCGCAGCACGAACCAGAGGGCGACCGTCAGGCCGACCACGACCCACGCGAAGTCCGCGTGGAGCTGGGCGATGGTCTTCCAGTCCACGTCGATCCGCCGGACCTTGAAGGACCCGCTGGAGTCGCCCGGGTGCGGCCCGGCACCGCTGACGAGGGTGCCGACGACGATGAGGAGCGCGGAGGCGGTGGCGAGCAGCTGCCCGAGCTGCCGTACCGGCTTGCCGACCAGCGGGCGGGGCGACGCGTCGCCCTCCCGGAGGCGCTGCCAGGTGAGAGTGGCGACGGTGATCAGGGCCGCCGACAGCAGGAAGTGGAACGACACGACGTACGGGTTGAGCTTGGTGAGCACCGTCAGCCCGCCCCACACCGCGTTGAAGGCGACCACCCAGAACTGCGCCCACGCCAGCCGGTACAGGCCGCGGCGCGGCCACTCCGGCTGTGAGCGGATCGCGATGATCGCCCACCCGACCGTGGCGCACAGCACATACGTCAGCATGCGGTTGCTGATCTCGATGGTGTGGTGGATGCCCATCTCACGGGTGCCGAGCAGGCTGTCACCGCTGCACGTCGGCCAGGTCGGGCAGCCCAGGCCCGAGGCGGTCAGCCGGACCGCGCCCCCGGTGATCACGATCACCACGGACATCACCAGCGCCGCGAGCGCCGCCCGGCGCACCGCCACTGAGCTGGGGGTCCACCGTGCGGCGATGAAGGCGAGCGGGTTTCGCGCGATTTCGGGCAGCTTCGGCACGGGCCCATCGTAGGCGCACCCCTTGTGCACGGATTCACGAGGGGTGCCGGCTGCGCGGCCGGACGTACATCTCGGGAAAACGCCCTCAACCCGGGCCCGGCGGCCCTAGCATCGTCGGTCACAGCCATACGGGAGGGGCCCCGGATGACCGGCGAGCACCGTGACAGCGTCAACCGCCGACGCCTGCTGTACGGGGGCGCGGCGGCGGCACTGGCCGGGACCGGCGCGGCGGCCTGGGCGAGCGGCGCCTGGGACGCGCCCGCGGCCGGCTCCGGGTCCCAGGACCACCCCGGGTACGCCGACGTGGTGGCCGACTTCGGTGCCAAGGGCGACGGCACCACCGACGACAGCGCCGCGTTCCAGGCCGCCTACGCGTACGCCGAGAAGCGGGCCGCCGGCGGCACCGGCCGTACCGTGATCATGGTGCCGCCCGGCCGGTACCGGGTGACGAGGCCCGGCGCGCTGCTCGACGCCGACTCGCCCTCCCACCGGGTCAACGGGCTGCGCTTCGTGGGCGCGGGCCTGCGGATCAGCGACATCGTCTTCGCGCCCGACGGCACCGACGGCCCCGACGGCGGCAGTTACCTGTGCCGCAACAACGACACGTGGCAGAACATCTCGTTCGAGGGGCTGCGCTTCACCTCCGGCACTCCCGGTGCCTCGTTCTTCTACTCCTACTCCACCGGCGGCGCGGCCGGCTACCGCTTCTCGGAGTGCGAGTGGATGGGGGAGTGGGAGTACGGCATCGCGCTCGACGGCAGCAACACCAACTCCGAGATGCGCTGGGAGGCGTGCCGGGTGGGCGGCGCCTACCGCAAGGCGTTCCTCTACGCGGGGCTGTCGCTGCACTCGACCGATGTCGAGCAGCAGGACCAGTTCCTCAACTACTGGTTCACCGACATGAACGTCACCTACGAGTGGGGCAACTTCCTGGAGTTCCCCTACGGCGGTTCCGTGACCTGCCGCGCCGGCAGCTACATCGTCACCGGGCGGCGCCCCACTCCGCACCCCGAATACGGCTTCGAGAGCGCCTTCTTCCGCTTCCCGCGCCCCGCCCACTTCGACGGGGTGCAGCGCTTCCACGCCGAGGACATCCGCTTCGAGCTGCGCGACGACGCGGTCGTGGTGATCGACTGCGCCTGGAACCGCGGCACCGTGCACTTCAACGACTGCGACGACACCGCGCACGCGTACCGGGCCTTCTCCGACGGGCTGCGCGCCCACCGCTACACCCTCGCCGAGGGCGGTCCCCTGGTCCGCTACGACTCCTGCCAGCTCGTCGGCACCCACCAGTTCCGCACCGCCCCCGGCGCCACCCCGCCGCCGTGCGTCCGCTACGACATGTGCCGCCTCGCCTCCCACCCGAGCGGGTCCTTCCTCGCTCTGGACGCGGGCCAGGACCGCGGCTTCGCCACCTTCGTGAGCTGCCTCCCGGCGACCTGAGCGCGGCGGGGCACCCCGGGCGTGCCCGGGCGGATCAGTGCGAGGCTCCCTCCCACCCGTCTCCGCACGGGCCGCCCCCTACCGCCTCGCCGATGGTGACCTCCGCGCCGTCCGCGCCGATCAGCGGCAGGTAGGGGCGGGCGATCTCGACGCTCGACCGGGGGACGTAGTGGAAGATGAGCGAGCGGCGGAAGCGGTCCGCGGTGGAGTTGGGCGGCGAACCGTGCACGGCACTGCCGTGGAAGAACAGGACGTCGCCCGGGCGCATGTCGGTCCGGACGGCGGACAGGCCCTCGCGCGGCCGGACCAGCCCGGTGGTGAAGGACTGCGCCGGGTCCGCCTCCTCGGGGCAGACCACCTCCATGGTGTGGCTGCCGGGAACGACGCCGAGCGCGCCGTTCGCCGCGTCGCAGCGGTCGACGGCGATCCACGCGGCGATGCAGGTCTCGGGATGCGCGCGAAGGAAGTAGTTGTCCTGGTGCATCGCCTGGCCGCGCGCGCCCGGGGGCTTGAAGTAGAACATCGACTGCGCGCCGTACACCGGGCCGACCGCCGCCGTGACCACGTCGAGGATGCGGGCGTCGGTCATCAGCCTGCGCGCGATGCGGCCGACCTCCAGGTCCGTCCTGCGGTGCGGGTTCATGAAGCGGGGGTAGCGGGCGAGGATGTCGTCGGCCGGTACCTCGTCCACGGCGCCCACCGCGCCGCGGTCGGTCTCGACCTGGGTCATGAACGCGGCCCTGACGGCGTCGATCTCGTCGGCGCCGAGCAGGCCGTCGACCTGGATCACGCCGTCACGTGCGTACCGGTCGCGCACCGCGACGCCGTCGCCGGGGGCGAGGGAGAGTGTGCTGGTCGTCATGGACTCATCGTCGGACCCGCGCGGCGGGAAGGGCATGGCGGAACCGGTCGCGGCCATGGATGATCCTGTCATGAGCGTACGCCGGACCGCCGTGACCATCGCGTCGCCGCACCACCGCGTGCTGTGCGGACGGCTCGACGAGGACAGCAGGTATCGCACGGTCCGAAGCGGGGGCACGACCGACTGGGTCATGTGCGTCACGGTGGCCGGACGCGGGCGGTTCCGGTCTCCCGGGCACCCCGACCTGCTCGCGGGACCGGACCGGATCACGCTCGTCGAGCCCGGCACCGCGCACGACTACGGCACCGACCGCGAAACGGGCACCTGGTCCCTGCGATGGGCGCACCTGGACCCGCCGGCCGGCTGGCTCCCGCTGCTCGACTGGCCCGTGGCGGCGCCCGGCATCCGCCAGGTCGACGTCGACGCCACGGTCCGCGCCCGCGTCGTCCAGGCGCTCGACCGCGCCGTCTCCGCCCGGCGGGCCGGCCTGCGCCGCAACACCCTCTTCGCGATGAACGCCGTCGAGGAGGCGCTGCTGTGGTGTGACACCCGCAACCCGCGCGAGACCGTGCTCGATCCCCGGCTCCTCGCGGTGCTGGAGCACGTCGGCGAGACCGTCGAGCAGCCGCACACCGTCGCCTCGCTGGCCCGGATCGGCGGGCTGTCCCCCTCCCGCCTGGCCCACCTCGCCTCCGCGCAGCTCGGCACCAGCCTCATGTCCCACGTGGACCGCCAGCGGATGGACCTGGCCCGCCAACTCCTCACGGTCACCGATCTGCCCGTGGCCACGATCGCCGCCCGCGCCGGCTTCACCGACCCCCTCTACTTCTCCCGCCGCTTCCGCGCGGCCACCTCCCTCTCACCCACCGCCTTCCGCACCCGCGAGCGCGGCAGGGGAGCGGCCGGCTAGGCCGTGTTTTGGAAGTAGCGCCGTCCGCCCAAAGGGCGGGGCCCGTGGCGTCTGGTGCGTGCGATCGCAAGGCGGAGGGTTGTCCTCG
>NZ_JBFBIV010000135.1:0-17186 GCF_040702025.1 Streptomyces sp. NPDC088194
CGATCCCAAGCCCTACATCTGGACCAAGACCGCAGAGGACATCCTCGAACGCCTCGCCGGATATCTGAAGCGAATTCCCGACTCAGAACACTAGTTCGCCGGGACGCAGGTGGGGAGTTGACGCACCAGGGTGATGGCCAGTGAGGTCACCGGGCCGCTCTTCGAGGCCGGCACGAACAGCAGGTGGTCGCCCGGGACGATGGCACCGGGATTGATGTCGCGGACCCCGTTGCTGTGGAAGCCGGACGGCGGCGCCACCTTGAGGAGGCTGCCGTGCGGGCTGTCGTGGGTGTGGCCGGTGGCGGAGCAGGAGGCCGAGGGCGCCATCACCTTCGCGGGGATGCCGGCCTTGTCCAGGGTGGCCTGCAGGCCGGGGACGCCCTTCAGGTCGAACAGCTGGACGGAGACCATGCCGCCCGGCTTGGACCGCACGGAGTAGTTGGCGTTGACGATGTTCAGGCCGCTGGTGCCCGAGCTGACCGAGGCGCCCGAAGTGCCGGAGCTGCCCGGGGCGCTCTGCCGGGCGGGCGCGGCCTGCTGGTCGCTGTGCGACGCGGACGTCGACGGCAGGGCGACCGCCACCGCGGCGGCGGCCGCCGCGGCCACGCCGACCACGAGGGCGACCCGGCGGCGCGGCGCGTGGAGCCGCAGCAGGGACCGGTGGCCGGCCGGGGCGGTCAGGGCCGCCGCGTGGGCGTTCAACTCGTCGGCGAGCTGCTGCTTGAAGTGCGCGGGGACGTTCACTGGGCGGTCTCCAGAAGGGTTTCGTAACCGGCGATGTGGGTCTGGCCCGCGCTGCGCAGGGCCTTGCGGGCGCGGTGCAGCCGGACCCGGGCGGTGGGCGAGCTGACGCCCAGCGCCTGCGCCGCCTCGCGGACCGTGAGCCCGTCGAGGTCGACCAGGTCGAGCACCTGGCGCAGCGGGTCGGAGAGCGCGGCGTGGGCGGCGGCGAGTTGCCGGACGGCGCGGTCGGCGTCGATCCGCGCTTCGATGGCGCTGACGTCCTGGTCGTCCAGCAGCCGCCGCCCGCTGATCCGGGCGACCGCCATCCGCTCGCGGGCGGTGCCGTGGAAGTGGGCGTGGATGACGTTGCGGGATATGCCGTAGAGCCAGGCGACGGGTGCGCCGCGCCGCGCGTCGTAGGTGTGCGCGCCCTCCAGGGCGGCCACGAAGATGTCCGCGGTCAGGTCGGCGGCCAGGTGCGCGTCGTCGACGCGCCGGGTGACGAAACCGAGCACGGTGTCGAAGTGCTGCTCGTAGAACGCGGCGAACCCGGCCGGGTCCCGCGCGGGTGGTGCTTTCGGATGCTCCGCTGGCACGGACGGCTCCTCAGGGCAGGTCAAAGGTGCGATGCCTTACACCCGGTACTAGTCCGCGGCACCCGAAAGCGTTACATCCGCGGTCCCCGTCCCTGTCCGCGGGTGGGCGCGGCCCCCAACGACACCCCGCCCGCGCCGGCCCGTCACGCCGCTCGCCCGCTCAGCCCGCGGCGCGCCTGGGCGACGTGCCCCGGCGGTCACGCCGTGGCGGCCGGGCGCGGCTCACCGTGGAAGACCTGCCGGGCGTGCCACGCCCGGTGCGAAGCGGTGATCGCGGGCGTGCCGGGCTGCGGCCCGAGCAGCGCGCGGCCCGCGAGGGCGACCACGTGCTCGCGGGCGGACGCGCTCCGCCCGACGAAATCCCGGGACACCAGGATCAGATGGCCGTCGCCGACACCGAGGACCCCCTTGTCGAAGAGCTTGTGATGGAGCGCGCACAGGCACACTCCGTTGTCGACCTCGTCCGGACCGTCGAACGCCCACCAGCGCACGTGCGCGGCCTCCAACCCGACCGGCACCGCGCCGATCATGCCGTCGTAGCCGCAGAAGGCGCACCGGTACTCGTACGCGGTGAGCACCGACTCCCGCATCCGCCGGTCCCGCCGGCGCCGCACCGCCGTGAGCGTCCCCGTCTCCGCCAGCTCCAGCTCCAGGCCGACCGCCTCGCACAGTTCGCCGTGCAGGGACGGCGGGAAGTGCAGATCGAGCAGCACCCGCGCCATCCGTCCGAGCAACGACGGCTCGCGCCGCAGCGCCGTCCTCAGCTCCGGCACGAGCCTGCCCGCCGCACCGGAGGCCCGCAGTTCGAGCACGCGGTTGCCGGGACTGCCGTCGCCGCGGTCGGTGCGCACCTCCCACACCCCGTCGCTGACCAGGTGATGGAACGGGTACGCGGGCGTGGTCCGATGGGCCGGACCGTACTCGGCCAGCAGCCGCCCCAGATCCGCCTCCACCGCGCTGTACCGCAGCTCCGCCTCGGCGTCCTCCTGGAACCGGCCCAGGGCGTACAGGAACAGCAGCGGCTTGTGCGGAGCCCGCGTCCCGTTGCCGGTCCACTGCCTCAGCTTCGCGGCGCGCTCGAGCCAGTCCATGACCGGCGATCATAAAGCGGCGCGGCCCACCGCGGGCGGCGCGCTGCCCACGCCCCTGCCTGACCGCGCCCCTGCCTGACCCCGCTCAGCCGCAGGTCCAGCCACTGATGCGCCCCGAGTCCAGCTCGACGGTGATGACCGTGCGGTCCGAGGCGCCCGACACGACGGCGCCGGCCCGGTGGGCGCCGGTCCTGGTGAGTGGACCGACCCGCAGCGCGGCGGTCCGGGTCCCGCAGACGGCCGGGAGGGTGTCCGCGGGTCGGGCGAGGCCCACGGACAGGGACGCTGCCTCGGCCCGAGCGGTGGCGGTGAGGTGCTGCTCCGTGAGGGCCGCCACCTCGGCCTCGGCTGTGGTGCTCGTGGTGTCCGGCGGGAGCCGGCGGTAGTAGTCCGCCACCGCGGCTCGGGCGGCGTCGAGTTGGGCCCGGCCGGCCGTGGGCCAGGCGGTGCCCGAGGACGGGGCGGCGGACCGGCCGGCCTGCCGGTCCGCGCCGGTCCCCCAGCCGAGCCCCGCGACCAGCGTGAGACCGCCCGCCGCCAGCGCCAGGCCGCCCCCGGTGAGGGCCAGTTGCCGGCGCCGCCTGCGTGCCGTGCCGCGCAGCCTGACCTGGTGGGCGGTCAAAGGAGTGCGGGCCGGCTGGAGGGTGCCTTCGAGCAGCGCCGCACGGATTCGGTCGTCCAGGTCAGACATTGCTGGATTGCCTCTCTTCCGTGGCGAGCGACTGGGCGAGCGCCTTGCGGCCACGGGCCAGCCAGCTCTTGATCGTGCCCGCGGGAGTCCCGGTCTCGGCGGCTATCTGCTCGACACTGAGATCGCACAGGTAGTGCAGGACGAGCGCCCGCCGCTGGTTCACCGGCACGGTGGCGAGCGCCCGCTCCACCAGGAGCCGGTCGGGTGACGGCTCGGCGACGCTGGTCGGCCGGTGGTGGCGCAGCGTCAACTCCCAGCCGCGCCTCATGCGACGGAACCGGGAGGCGGCCAGCCGCCAGGCCGTGGTCCGTACCCACGCCTCCGGCACCTCCACCGCGCGCAGGGTGCCACGCCGGGACCAGGCACGGACGAACGCCTCCTGCACCGCGTCCTGCGCGGCCTCCGCGTCCCCGGTCACCAGCGTCAGCTGGCGCACCAGCCTCGGGAACGCCGCAGCGTAGAGGGCGTCGAACTCCCTGTCCTGCATCGGGCTGCACTCCTTCCCCAGGGGCCGGGGCGCGATCGGGAACGGTACTGGACCGCTGAGGAAGTACGCCTGCCGAGCGGGCGACGGTGGCAGTCGATCGCGGTGATGTGGCTCACAGCGCTCGGCTGCCACTTTCGGCCGCCCGGCAGGCGTATGTCCCGCATCGCTGTCCGGATGCCACCGGACGCCAGCCACGAGAGAGGACAGCCCCATGTCCCACCGCGCACCCCGAACCGGACGCCGGCTGCTGAGCCGCCCCGCCGTCGCCGGCGCCCTTCTCCTGACCGGACTGGTCGGCGCCGTCACCGCGCAGGCCGAGGCCGCGCCGCCCCCGGCGAACGCCCACACCGCCACCGACTCCGGCATGACGCGCGACCAGGCCCGTGCGGCGGCCAAGGCCAGCGCGAAGGCGGCGGGCTCGCACGAGCACGGGAGTATGACGCCTGACGAGGCCCGCGCGGCGGCCGAGGCCAGCGCGAAGGCGGCGGGCTCGCACGAGCACGGGAGTATGACGCGCGATCAGGCCCGTGCGGCGGCCGCGGCCAGCGCGAAGGCGGCGGCCGCGCAGGGGCATTAGGTTCTGCCTTGCCGGGTGGCCCCGGCCCGGTGGTCTGCGCGCCGGCCGATCAGGGTGTGCGGGTAAGTCCGTTACCAGCGCATCGCGCTGAAATCGATGGGGCGGGGCCGCAGTTCGCCGGTGCGCGCCGCCAGTTGCCGGAGCCGCTGGGCCATGGCGTCGGCGGGAAGGTGCCGGCGGTCGCCGTGGCCGGGCAGCAACCACTCGAAGCGCAGCCGATCGGCGGCCCGGGCCAAGGACGCGGCGAGTTCACCGATCGAGTACCAGGTGACGCTGTCGGCCACCTCGATGTCCGCTGTGCCGCGTGACCAGTAGAAGCTGTCGCCGCTGAAGCAGTACCGCTCGTCCGCGAGGAACAGCACGCTGCCGCGGGTGTGCCCGGGGAGGGGGAAGGCGACCACCCCCTCGGCGATCTGCGCCGGGTCGGTGCCGCGCAGCACCCGGTCGGCGTCCGGGGCGGCGTCGAGGTCGCCCTCGTGGACCCACAGCCGGGCGCCGAAGCGGTCGGCGTAGCGGCGGCCGTGCGCGGCGTGGTCGCGGTGGGTGAGCAGGACGTCCGTGACAGGCCCCAGCTCCTCGAAGCGCGTGGCCAGCGACGCGCTCCACCGCGGTGTGTCCACCATCATGACGGTGCCGCCGGGGCGGCGCAGCAGGTAGGAGTTGGCCCCCGCGGTGTGCGTGGAGTTGTGCCCGCACAGGTACACGGTGTCGTCCAGGGCCAGGGGGAAGGGGTCGAGTTCCGCCGCCAGCCGCCCGGACGGGGGACGGATCGACCGGGAGGGGCAGGCGTGCGCCGCGGCGTTCAGCTGCCGGACCTCGGTTCGGTCGCGCGGCTGGCGCAGCACGACCGAGCGGCCGTCGACCTCGCCGATCAGGCCGGGGGCGAGCTGCCGGGCGACATCGCAGTTCACGCACCGCTCGTCCACCCGCCAGCCCGCCGCGAACCGTTCCTCACCCATGGCCCCGCTCCTTCCGCACCGCACCGCACCGCGCCCGCCGACCGGCCGTTCGTAGCCCAAGGGATATCCCGGGCCCTACGGACAAAGGAAGGGGGATCGGACCTTGTACTTACGGCGTCGAGCCGCTCTCGCCCGGCCGGTTCGGCCCGGGAGGCACCCGGTTCGGCCCGGCGGTCGGGGGCAAGCCGGCAGCCGGGCGTACGGCGTTGCCCTCGTGGCCGGCGGGCCCGCCGCGGGGCGGCACGTACGGGCTATGCTCGCGGTGAATTCGCCCAGGGGGGACCATGGCTGACCCGGAAAGCCCGCTGCTCCACGCGCTGCGCCAGGCGGTGCGTTCCGCGCCGGAACAGGCCGAGTTCCGTGTCGCGCTCGCCGAAGCGCTCCTCAACGCCGGTGATGCGGATGGCGCGATCGTCGAACTCGGCGAGGCGCTGCGCCTGGCGCCGGATTCCGTTCCGGCCAGGCAGCTGATGCTCAGGGCGCTGAGCGGCGGGACACCGGCGGAGAGCGTGCCCGCGGAGAAGCCCGACGCCGGCTTCGACTGGCCGACGGCGGAGGCCGAACTGCGGGACGTGGCCCCGCCGCCGCGCTTCACCCCCGCGCCCGCCCCGCCGCCGGCCGCGCCCGTCCCGCCGCCCGCCGCCGCCGACGACGCGCGCGAGGACCCGCGGGGCGCCCCGGCCCACGAGGTCGAGCGGCCGGCCCTGACCCTCGCCGACGTCGGCGGGCTGTCCGACGTCAAGGACCGGTTGCAGGCCGCGTTCCTCGCGCCGTTGCGCAACCCGGAACTGCGCAGGCTCTACGGCAAGTCGCTGCGCGGCGGCCTGCTGCTGTACGGCCCGCCCGGCTGCGGCAAGACCTTCGTCGCGCGCGCCGTCGCCGGCGAACTCGGCGCGTCGTTCGTCTCCGTGGGCATCGCCGATGTGCTCGACATGTGGATCGGCTCCTCGGAGCGGAACCTGAGCGAGCTGTTCCAGCTGGCGCGGCGTCAGGCACCGTGCGTGCTGTTCTTCGACGAGGTGGACGCGCTCGGCCAGCGGCGCAGCCAGACCCGCAACTCCACGATGCGCACGACCGTCAACCAGTTCCTCGCGGAGCTGGACTCGGTGGGATCGGACAACGAGGGGGTGTTCGTCCTCGGCGCGACGAACGCACCGTGGGACGTCGACCCGGCGCTGCGCCGCCCCGGCCGCTTCGATCGGACCGTACTGGTCCTGCCGCCGGACGCCGAGGCCCGCGCGGAGATCCTCCGCTACCACCTGCGGGACCGGCCGATCGCGGGAGTCGACCTGGCGTCCCTGGTCGAGCGCACCGACGGCTTCTCGGGCGCGGACGTGGCGCACCTGTGCGAGTCGGCCGCGGAGATCGCGCTGATGGACGCGGTGCGCAGCGGCGAGGCGCGGCTGATGGGCATGCCCGACTTCGATGCCGCGCTGGCGGACGCGCGCCCGTCGACCGGACCGTGGTTCGACGCCGCGCGCTCGGTCGCGCTGTTCGCCAACGAGGGCGGCGCCTACGACGACCTCGCCGCCTACTTCAAGTCCCACAAGGGCACGAAGGGCCGTTGATGGCGGACGAGGCAGACGAGGGACCGGCCGGCCGCGAACCGTCGCAGGCCGCCGTCGAGCGCGCCGTCGCCCTGGCCCGCCTCGACCGCTATGCCGAGGCCGAGCCGATCCTGCGCAGGGTGCTGGCGGCCGACCCCGAGCACTACGGCGCGCTGGCGAACCTGGCCTGGCTGCTCGATCTGGCCGACCGCCGGGAGGAGGCCGTGGCGACCGCCCGCCTGGTGATCGCGCGCTGGCCCCAGGACACCGAGGGCTTCTACCGGGCGGCGTCGTGCCTCATGAGGGACAAGAACGTCGCCGAGGCGCTGCCGCTGGTCCGGCGGGCCATGGAGATCGCGCCGGACGAGGGCCGCGTGCTGCGGCTGTACGCGCGGGTGCTCGCCGACATCCCCGAGCGGCTTCCCGAGGCGCTGCCGATGGCCGACCGGGCCGTCGAGGTCGACCCGTTGAACGGCGAGAGCTTCCAGACCCGGGCGGTCGTCCTGGTGAGCCTGCGCCGCTGGCGGGACGCGGACGCCGCCCTGGCGCAGGCCCTCCAGCGGGAACCGACCGACACCGCCTACCTCATCCAGGCCGGCATCGTGAAGCTCCGGCTGGGGATGATCGCCCCGGCTCGTGACGCGTTCACCGTGGCCCTGCGGTTGAAGCCCAGGCCGCACCGGGTCCGGGAGGTGCTCGACACCCTGGAGACGCAGGGGCTGCCCGCGCCGCTGCTCGACGTCTACACCCTCGGCTGCGAGGCCCTGGACATTCCCGACCTCGGCTCGCCCGGCACCGCGGGCACCGACCGGGAACTGCTGCGCGAGCAGGCGCGGATCGCCGGGTCCATGTGGAAGGCCGCGACGTACAACCACGCCTGGTCCAAGGACTCCCGCGACCGCTGCCGCACCCTGGTGGCGGCGATGCTGGCGGCGGACGCGACGCTGGTCCCCGCGCGGCTGCTGGCCGCCGAGATCGCCGGCGACGACGCGAGGTACGAGGACCTGGTCGCCCTCGCGGAGCCGCTGATCGCCGAGGGCGAGGCGACCGGTCAGCTGTACCGGGACACCGTCCTCGGCCTCGAACACCTGGACCGCCTGGACGACGCCGTCGCACTCGCCGCCGACGCGCGCCGCCGCTTCCCGCGGTCGAGTCGGGCCGCGAGCCTGCACGGCCGGATGCTGGCCGAAGCGGGCCGCCGCGACGAGGCGGTGGCCGCCGCCGATGCCGCGGCCGAGCTGGCCGACGGCGATCCCCAGGCGCTGACCTCCGTGGCGGGCGTCCACCGGCGGCTGGGCCGGAAGGACGAGGCCAAGGCGGCGTACAAGGCGATCCTGCGGGAGGCCCCGAACGAGACGACGGCGCTGTTCGAACTCGGCTCGCTGTACATGCTCGGCTACCAGGACAACCGGGCGGCCGAGCGGCTGATCGAGCGCATCGAGCTTCCGGACGTCGGCGGCGACCGCACGGCCGTCCTCGGCCAGATCCGCTTCCAGCTCGGCAAGTGGGACCAGGCGGCGGCCGACTTCGAAGCCGCGATCGCCACGCCGATGCGCGCCCCGAGCACCGTCCCGGGCATCATCATCGGCTTGCAGCTGTTCGGCCCGCCCCGGCGTTTCCAGCCGCTGCTCGACCGGTGCGTGGAGATCCGCGGCGACGGCGTGCCGGCCGAACCGGTGACGATCGAGAAGCTGCGGCTGGCCGCGTTCACGACGCTCAAGTACGGCGCCCTGCCGCAGGCACAGGAGGTGCTGCGGCAGATCCTGGAGATGGACCCGGACCACCACGAGGCCACGGTGATGGCCACGGTCGTGGCCGATCCCGACGTGCCCGAGCACGCCGAGGCGCTCGCCGTGGTGTTCGCGCCGGACACCCACGACGACGAGCTCTGACGACGAGCTCTGACGTCGGCTTCGCGCGGTCCGCCGAGGGGAGGGCCCGGCACGCGGGTGCGGCCGGGCGACGGCGGACGGGGACGAACGCGACACCGACCGGGGCCGGGGCGGTCGCACCCCTCACCGGAGCGCCGGCGCCGGCCCTGGCTCCTCGCGGACGCCCGAGGCGGACTCCGGCGCGTCCTCGCCTTCGTCCCCGTCCTCGTCGTCGTACCGGCAGGACCCGTCGTCCTCGAAGTCCGGAGCGTGGAAGGGGTCCGTCTTCGGGGGCGGCGAGGACAGCGCGGAGCGGCGGGGTTGCTCTTCCGGTGCGGAGAACAGCGAGGTCACGTCAATGAGAGGTCCGTCTTTCGTCGCGGGCCCCTGAAGGGGCCGGGGGTGCCGGGTCCGGAGCGGGATCTGCCGGACCGGGACTAGAGCTTGATCATCTTGGTGTAGGGGCTCAGAATCCGCATCCGCGCGGACCCGAAGTCCACGAGTGCGGCGACTCCCTCCTCGGTATCGGTCACCCGACCGAGGCCGTACATGTCGTGGGCGACCTGGTCGCCGACGGCGAAGTGCTTGGGAGCAGGCGTGACCGGAGCCGTGAAGGGGCTCGTGGGCAGATGGCGCTTAGGTGCATGAGGCTTTGTCATTGCCCCTAGTGTGCGCCCGCCGGCGTCCTCTTCGCTCCGGTTGTCCACGTCGGATGCGCGGACATCGGCGTATCGCGGGTCGAAATCCCCGCTGTTCCGGTCGTGCCGCCGCTCGCGGGCCTCAGGCGAGCAGGCCGGAGCCCAGCCGGTCGGAGGCGTCCCGTACCCCCGGCAGCGCGAAGAAGTACCCGCCGCCGGTCGGTTGCACGTAGTCCACCAGCGGCTCCCCGGCCAGCCGCTCCTGGACCGTCTGGAACTGCCGCCGCACGTCCTGCTGGTAGCAGCAGAAGACGAGCCCGACGTCCAGGTCCCCGACCGGGTCCAGGCCGCGGTCGTAGTTGTAGCCGCGCCGCAGGAACCGCTGGTCCGCGGTGGCCCGGTCGCGGGGGTTGGCGAGCCGGATGTGCGCGTCGAGCGGGATCACGTGGCCCTGCGGGTCGGAGCCGTAGTCGGGGGTGTCCGATTCGCGGCTCCCGTCGAGCGGGGCGCCCGAGTCGCGCCGCCGCCCGATCATCGTCTCCTGCTCCCGCAGCGAGACCCGGTCCCAGAACTCGACCAGCATGCGGATGATCCTGATCACCTGGTACGAGCCGCCTGCCGTCCAGGCCGGCTCGCCGTCCGCGGCGCCGCGGGTCCACACCAGCGCGTCGGCGACGGCCGCGTCGGCGACCGCCGGGTTGCCGGTGCCGTCCATGAAGCCGAGCTGGTTGCGGGCGGTGCCGGCCGGCCGCGGGTCGGCGTGGAAGCCGTCGGCCTTCCACAGCGGGCGCAGCCCGGCGCGGGTGTGCCGGGTGAGGTCGCGCAGCGCGTGCATCACGGTGTCCCGCGAGTCCGCGCAGATCTGCACCGACAGGTCGCCGTGCACCTCCGTGGAGCCCGCCACGTGGTCGTCGGGGAAGACCGGCATCCGGGTGAGCCGGGCGGGGCGGCGGGCGGCTAGGCCGTAGCGGTCGTCGAAGAGCGACGCGCCCACGCCCACGGTGATCGTGAGCCCGTCGGAGGGCAGCGCCGGGCCCAGCGTCCCGCTGTCGGACGGTACGGAGGCGACGTCGGCGGCCGGAACCGGGCCGCCTGAGGTCAGCAGCCGTATCCGATCGGTCAGCGTGCCGAACAGCTCCCGCAGGGCCGCCCGGTCCGGCGCGACGATCTCGAACGACACGAACGTCGCGGCGGCCTGCTGCGGGGTGACGATCCCGGCCTGGTGGACGCCCTCGAAGGGGATGTCGCGGCCCGACGCGGAACCGTGCCGGTCGTCCGCGTCCGCCAGCGTGACGCCGCCGAGCGTCGCTCCGCCCAGCGCGGCGGTGGCCGCCACCCCGACCGTCGTGCCGCGCAGGAACGCGCGGCGCCCGAGCGGTCCGGCGCTCACGCCGACGTCCGCGGCGCGAGCAGGCCGGGCAGCGAGGAGAGCGACTCCAGCAGGGCTCCGAGGTCGCCCTCGACCCGCAGCGTCCGGAGGGAGCCGGAGCCGGAGCCGGGTTCGGAGCCGGGGCCGGTGTCGGCGGGGCCGTTGCGGTCGGTGGTGCGGCCGGCCGGGGCGGCGCCCGGGTGCGGCTGGCGCAGGTCCGCGGTCACCTGGGCCAGCCCGCTCCGGATCGCGCGCAGCAGCGCCGGGTCGCGCGGCGCGATCAGCGGCGCGAGGACGGAGACCACCTCGGAGGTCCCCTCGACGTTGGCGCCGAGCGTGGCCAGGGTGGTGCCGCTGCCGTAGTCCGCGGCGCCGGTCAGCTGGAACTGCAACGCGTTCTCCAGGATCTCGTGGGCCCGCAGCGGAAGGTCGCCCGGGTCGACCTCCTCGCTGGGGAAGTCCGCGGTCAGCCGGCGGACCTCGGCGACCAGCCCGCGCGTCAGCGGCCGGAGCGCGGACGCCGGACGGCCGTGCCACAGCCCGTACTCGACGGCGTGGAACCCGGTCCAGCCCGGGTCGCGCACCCCGCCGGGCAGGCCGTCCGCGGTGCCGTCGATGGCGGCGTCGAAGTCGCCGAAGGAGTTGTAGGCCGCGCCGAGGCGCTCGTAGTCCAGGTGCGCGGGCAGCCAGTCGCGGCGGGCGGCGGTCAGGTCGCCGCGGGCGACGTCGGCGTCGAGGGTGCGGGAAGCCGCCAGCAGCGGGGGCAGCGCGGCCTTCAGCCAGGCCCGGTAGGCGGTGACCGGCGCGGTCATCGCGAGGTCGGGCAGCGGACGGTACCCGGCGACGGCGCCCGCCGCGCGTCCCGACAGCGCCATGGGGCGCGAGTCGCGCACCGTGCCGTCGGAGAAGACGCAGCGCAGCGTGTAGCGGCCGGCCGCGAGCGTGGTGGACAGCCGCTGGCTCGCCGCCGGCACGAGCCAGGGGATCTCGGCGTAGACCTTCGCGCCGCCCGGGTCGGTCAGGTAGACGGCGACGAACAGCTGGGAACGGTCGGTCACGTCGAAGGTCACCGGCCCGGCCGCGCGGTGCGCGGGCAGGTCGCCACAGCCGGCGGCACCGACGGTGACCGGCCTGGCGGAGGCGCTGTCCCCGGCCGCGGCCGGCCCGCTGCCGGCCGCCGCGGCCGCCAGCACCAGCGCGAGCACCGCCGTACGCGCACGGTGTCGCGTACGGGGCCGTGCCCGCGGTCGGAGCCGGGGGCGGCGGGGGCCGGGGCGGCGAGGGGCGGGCGGGTCCGCCGCCGCGGCGGACGGCGGACGCGGCTCGGCTTCGCCCATGGTGCGCGTCAGTTCCAGATGTCCGTGACCGGGGCCGCGCTCGCGCTGGAGCCGACCTTCCCCAGCCCGTAGAACTGCTCCAGCGTGGCGAGCACGTTGTAGTGGTTGACGTTCTCGCTGTAGTGGCCGGCCGCCACGTTGGCGCCCACGAACAGGGTGGGGATCTGGTTGTTCTCGGTGTAGTCGTCCTCGTCCCACGTCACGATCAGCAGGCTGTTGTTGGCCTTCGCCCAGGTCGCGTACGCGGACATCTTGTTCTTCAGCCAGGTGTCGGCCTGCGTGATGGTCCCGTCGTGCATGTCGTCGTCGAGGTTCGGGATGACGAACGAGACGGTCGGCAGGGAGCTGTAGTCCGACGGGAAGGAGCTGAACGGCAGCGAGTCGGAGGTGGGGACGTTGCTGAAGTTGATCCACGGCGAGTGCTTGCGGGCGTAGGCGCCGGAACTGCACGTGGTCGAGCCGGTGCTCGGCAGTCCCTCCGAGTAGCCTTTGAACGTCTTTCCCGCGGCGAGGAGTTCGGAGCCGAGGTTGGCGGCCGTCCCCTCGTTGACCGGGCAGGTGTCGGCGCTGAGCCCGTAGGTGCTGCCGGCGAACAACGCCATGTAGTTCGGCTCGCTGGGGTGGGTCACCCCGAACGAACCCGTCAACACTGCACCCTGGGAGGCGAGTTGGTTCATGTACGGCGCGCTGGAGGTGTTGCCGATGATGTCGGCGTAGGAGTGGTTCTCCTCCATCACGATCACGACGTGCGAGGGAGCCGGCACCGAACTGGCGACCGGTTGGAGCGACTTGTCGGCGCTGTGCGGGTACAGCGTGGCAGCGGCCACGCCGGCGGCGGCGAGGGCGATGGCGGACGGCAGGGCGAAACGCGGCCTGAGGCGCATCGGTTCTCCATGGGCGCGAGGGGGGATGAGAGGCGCTCTCCCATGGAATCCAAGTTTGATGCTGTACGGTCAAAGTTGCAATGGCGCTCCGGTGAACAGGTTTCCACCGGTGGGCGGGCGCCGAGGCGCTGAGGCCACGGCGGCCACGGCGCAGCGCCCTGGTCCGGGCGGTGCGCCGTGGCCGCGTCGTCGGCCGGCAGATCCGGTCGGTCAGCCGATCGTGTCGGTCAGGCCGGTGGACAGGTAGGTCGCCTGGCGCTGGTCCTTCTCGCTGCGCCAGGGCTCGTTGAGTTCCAGCAGCTTGCTGGTCCTCGGGTCGATGATCACCTCGGTGGTGCCGACGCCCCCGCGGAAGGACAGCTCCGTTCCGCTGCGCCCGGCGCTGTCCTTGACGGTGCCGGCCACGCGCACGCCCTTCAGCTGGGCCAGCGCCCTGAAGAGCGCGCTGCGCAGTTCGGGACTGGCCGGGGCGTTGGCGAGCAGGGTGCTCGCCTGCACGAACCCGAGCGTGGCCGCGTCCTCGTCCTCGTCGGCGGAGTCCTTCGTGGTGTGCTCGATCTGCCCGAGCAGCAGCGCGGGGTCGGTGGTCAGGCGGTCGAGGGCGTTCCAGTCGAAGCGCCGCGAGCCGAGCCTCCAGCCGGGGTCGTGCGACGTGCGGACGGCCTTGCCGTCGACGACGTAGGTGAATTCCATCGACCGGGAGGTGTACGTGTCCCCGGTCTTGAAGTGGGTCTTCCAGTACGTGCCCGAACCGGTCGACTGGGTGGCGGCGACCTCGGCGACGTCGTTCAGGAAGGCCGACGCGGACTGCGCCCGCGGCCCCTGCTGCGTACCCGCGGGCCCTGCCGCCATGTTCGCGGACGCCACCGCGACGCCGGCCGCGACCGCGGCGACCGCGAGGAGGGCGACGGCGCGGCGGCGCTTCCAGAACGGCCGCACCACGGCGCCCTTCCGCGCGTCCTCCCGCGGAGCCTGGACCGAGGCCTCCCGCACGGCTTCCTCGACCGCCGCCAGCGCCTGGGCCAGCGCCTTCGCCGGCGGGGGCTCGACCCGACCCGCCGCCCGCAGAGCCTCGGCGCCCGGGAAGTCCATCACTGCCTGCCGCTCGGTCATGCCCGTCTCCTCCATGTCGTACGTACTCATGCCAGGTCTCCCGTCGCGGCCAGGCTCTGTCCCGCGGGGCGGTTCCCCGCGGGACGGTCCGGCGCGATCCGCTCGCGCAATCTGCCCCGGGCCCGGTACAGCCGCGAACGGGCCGTTCCGAACGGGATGCCCATGGCGGTGGCCGCCTCGGCCGGGGTCAGTTGCTCCCAGCAGACGAGGAGCATCACCTCCCGCTCCTCGGACGGCAGTTCGGCCAGCGCGCTGCGCAGTGCGGGCGCCAGCGCCGCGGCGTCCAGCCGCTGGTCCACGGCCTGCCACGGGTCGCTGACCTCCACCTGCGCGGGGGCCTCCGCCCGCGCGGCCCGCCGCACATGACCCGCCAGGACGTTGCGGGCCACTCCGAACAGCCAGCCCCGGGCGGTTCCGCGCGAGGCGTCGAACGTTCGCCGCGCGGCGAACGCCTGCAGCCACGCCTCGGCCAGCAGGTCGTCCGCCGCGCCCGGCATCCGCCGCGCGAAGTAGCCGTGCAGGGCCGCCGAGTACTTCTCGACCAGCGGCGTGAACGCCGCCGGATCGTCGGCGGCCCTGGACAGTTGGGCGTCACCGTCGCGGTCGCCGCGTTCGTCGTGTTCCGATGTCACGGAATCTCCGTCTCCGACCGTCGGGTGACAGTCTCACCCTGTACTTGTCTCGCCGCGCCCCTTGCGTTCGCCCCCTTGCGTGGACGGCGGCCGGCGCGCGCAGGTGCCGTCGTCGTGCCGGGTGTCACGACCCAGGCCGGCAGTGACGAGCAGGGCATCCCGCGCGCGTTCCGCCGGCCGACCGGGACCGGGCTCCCTCCCGACCAGCCGGGTCAGCGCGGAAACGCTATGGTTGCGGCTGGCTCAGCCCCGCCCCACCGGCCCACTGATCTGCGGTGCAAGTGAACCTGGCACGACCCGGCAGCTCACGCCCGCCCGCCCGCGGAACGCAGGCGGTGCGGCGGGAGCGTGCCGCCACCGCGGTCGCGGGCCGTGCCGCCGCACCGCCCGCCCATGGTTTCCGAAGACCCGGCAAGGAACTCCGCACCAGCTCGTCCCTCGATCAATCGGGGCCGGAGCGACGGTGCGCGTGCCGGGATACGTCCGGGGCGGGTGTGTGATCACGGCCCGCCGCTCCCCTTGACCGCTGCCCGGCCGGCACGCGCCGTCATGCCGTCCGGCCACGGGAATGGGTAACACATGCAGACGGCGCAGTCAGAACTGGTCGGCCGCGACCGGGAGATCGGCGAGGTCGAGGCGATGCTCGCCGCCGCGGCGGAGGGCGCCGGACGGGTGGTGGTGGTCAGCGCGGGCGCGGGCACGGGCAAGTCGGCGCTGCTCGACGCGGCACTCGACCGGGCTCGGCGCGAGGGCTTCATGGTGCTGTCGGCCCGAGGGATATCGTCCGAGCGCGACCTGCCGTTCGGGCTGGTGAGCAGGCTGTTCGAGCCGGTGGCCGGCGAACTGGCGCACGTCGGGGGCCCGTTCGCGGATCTGGGTTCGGGCGGCTCCAACTCCCCTTCCGGAACGACCGGTTCGGCCGGGGCGCCGGTGCCCACCGCGTCGACGGCCACGCCCGGGCCGGTCCTCTCCGCCGAACTCCACTCCTTCCACCGGGCGTTGGCCCGGCTGTCCACCCGCGCCCCCGTGCTCGTCGCCGTCGACGACCTCCAGTACCTCGACCGCGAGTCGCTGCGCTGGCTGAGCGCCCTGCCGCAACGGGTCGACCGGGCGCGGATCGCCGTGATGCTCACCGTGTGTCCGGGCGAGCCGTGTGCCGACCCGGCGGTCCTCGACGAGTTGCTGGCCGTGAGCGCGGTGGAACTGCATCCCGCGGACCTGAGCGCTCCGGCGACGTCGGCGGTGATCGAACGCGCGCTGGCCGCCGCACCGGACGGGCAGTTCGTCGCCGCCGTGATGCGGGAGGCGGGCGGAAACCCCTTGTCCGTCACCGAGTTGACCTCGGCGCTGCGGGACCAGGCGGTCAGCCCCACCTCGGATTCGGCGGACGTACTGGGCGGCATCGCCGTTCCCCGGCTCGCCGCCCGGCTGCGCGCCCGGCTGCGACGGATATCGCCGTACGCCCTCGACATCGCCCGGGCCGCCGCCGTCCTGGGAGCCGAGGCGGATCTCGCCCGGGTGGCCCGCCTCTGCGGCGCCGAACCCGCGGTGGTCATGGAGGTCATGACCGCCCTCGACCGGGCCGGGCTGATGGGGGTGGCGGGCGAGTCGATGACGTTCGCGCAGCCCCTCATGCGCAACACGGTGCTCCAGGACGTCCCGCTCGCGGACCTCCACGCGCTGCACACCAAGGCCGCCGGGATACTCCGGGCGACCGGTGCGCCAGGCGACCGGGCGGCGGAACAGCTCATGTCCTCCTCCGCGCCCGCCGAACCCTGGGCCGCCGGCCTGCTGCGCGACGCCGCCGCGACCGCGCTCCGCCGCGGCGAACCCGAACGGGCCTGCGCCTACCTGGCCAGGGCCCTGCGCGAGCCGCTTCCCGACCCCACCCGTATCGCGCTGCTCGCGGAACTCGGCCACGCCGAGGGGTACACGGACCTCGACGCGGCGATCGACCGCCTGACGGAGGTCTCCCGCGCTGCGGCCGCGCCGGGCCGGACGACGACTCCGGCCGGACTGGCCGTAGGGGACCCGGGCGTACGCGATCAGGCGGGCGGCGACCCGGAGCGGGACCCGGGCGAAGGGGAGGCGGGGGAACGGGGCCAGCGCGAACCGGCCCACCGTGAACGGGCCCTGTGCGAAGGGGATTTGCGTGAAGGGGACCTGCGTGAACGGGCCCTTCGCGAGCTGGCCGAGCACCTCATCACGACCGGCCGCTCCCGCGAGGCGGACCGACTCCTCGACGCGTTCCCGGAGCCCACCCCGGGTGAGCCCACTCCGGGTGAGCGCACCCTGTGGTCCGCGGACGTTCGGTGCGACGGTGCAGCGGAAGCCGAGGAGACAGGCGGGCCGCTGTCCCGCCTGCGCCGGCCGGCCCGGTCCGGCGCGGTGGACGAGGGAC
Source organism: Streptomyces sp. NPDC088194 (assembly GCF_040702025.1). Lineage (NCBI taxonomy): Bacteria > Bacillati > Actinomycetota > Actinomycetes > Kitasatosporales > Streptomycetaceae > Streptomyces > Streptomyces sp. NPDC088194. The sequence continues at coordinate 16,917 of NZ_JBFBIV010000135.1, forward strand.
GCTACCTGAGCCTTGTCGCCACCCGCACCGCACGGGCCGGCAGGTTCCGGTCCCGGGCCGCCGCACGCGCCGAACAGGCGCTGGCGGTCCTCCCGGTCACCCCGGAGGCCCTGCGGCCGAGCCTGCGCGCCGTGCTCGTGCTCGCGCAGGCGGGACGGGCCGAGGACGCGTTCGAGCGCTGCGACGCGCTCGCCCTTCTCCCGCAGCCGCTCGCACCAGCAGCACCACGATGGCCACCACCGCGGCGGTCACCAGCAGGGTGTGGAAGAA
>NZ_JBFBIV010000136.1:0-16055 GCF_040702025.1 Streptomyces sp. NPDC088194
GGGATCAGCGAGGACGACGCGCACACCCGCGCCACCTCCTCGATCACGATCACCGTCGACAACGCGTCCGCCCCCGAACCGTCGTACGCCTCAGGAACATGGATCGCGTGCAGGTCGTTCGCCTCCAGCGCGTCCCGCGCCTCCTGCGGGAAACGGCCCTGCTCGTCGACCTCCGCGGCGAACGGCGCGATCTTCGCCTCGGCCAGCGACCGGACGGCGTCGCGGAGCATCTCATGCTCCTCGGAGGTCCGGAACAGGTCGAAGTCGGCTGCTGCGGCCATGAAGTCTCACTCCCGAGTGTGTTCGCTACCGTTCAGTAACCCCGTCACCCTACGGTCGCGGGAGGGCGGGTGCCAACGGGCCCGCGCGGGTGATCCTTGCCCTCGCGTGACGTCGGCGACACCCGGGATGGGCGGATCAGGACACGTTCTTGCCGAGCGTGTCGACGCCGTCGGCGGTCGCCATGTAGTGCGCCATGGTGTCGTTGCGCATCGCCTCCCACAGCTCGGCCGAGGCGTTGGCGTCGAGCAGCACCACCGACTGCTTGTCGATGGTGTCGAAGCCCGCGACCGGCGCGTTCATGAACGACATGTCCTTCGAGCGCACCCCGTGCATGTTCCACACCAGGTCGCGCAGGTCGCCGTCGGAGAGCTTGTCGTCGAAGCTGACCACCGAGGTGACCTGGTCGAGGGCGCGCTTGAGCTTGAGCGGGTTGGTGAAGGTGCCGGTGGAGAGCATCTTGGCGAGCACCGCGCGCAGGAAGTTCTGCTGGCGGTGGGTGCGGTCGAGGTCGCCGCGCGGCAGGCCGTAGCGCTCGCGGACGTAGTCCAGCGCCTCGGCGCCGTCCATGTGGTGGGTGCCGGCGGTCCACACCCCGCCGGGGCCGTTGCGGCGCGAGACGGTCTTGTCGACGGTGATGTCCACCCCGCCGATCGCGTCGGTGAGCTTCTTGAACCCGCTCCAGTCGATCACCATCAGGTGGTCGATCCTCACCTTGGTCATGCGCTGCACGGTGTCGATCAGCAGCGGCGGCCCGCCCCAGGAGAAGGCGGCGTTCAGCTTGGCCTTGCCGTGACCGGGGATGCTCACCCAGGAGTCGCGGGGCAGCGAGACGACGTACGCGTTCTTGTGGTTCGCGGGTATGTGCACCAGCATCATCGTGTCGCTGCGCTGGGCGCCGGGCTTCCACTCCGGGGCCTTGGCGCCCTTGCCGGTGGTGGGCAGGTCGGACCGCGCGTCCAGGCCGACCAGCAGGAAGGTCTGGCTGCCGCCCTTGGACGGCTGCGGCAGCGCGGACTCCGGCACGTCGGTGGGGAAGGCGTTGGGGATGCGCTGCACCCGGCCGGTGTAGTGGTGGTACGCCCAGTAGCCGGTGCCGACGATCAGCAGGACGCCGGCGCACAGCAGGCTCAGGGCGGCGTAGAGCACCCGGCGGGTACGGCGCCGGCGCCGGGAGCGACGGTCGGGTAAGGGGCCGGGGGCGAGGGCGGCGGGTCCGGGTCCGGGTTCGAGTTCGGCTTCAGCAGGTGCCTCTTCGGCGCGCGCGGCTTCGGCGGGTACGGCCTCTGCGGGTACGGCTTCATCGCATGCGGGGCCCGCGGGCTCGTCCGAGGGGCCGGCCGGACCCTCGTCACCCTCGTTCGTGCCGTCCGCTCCACCCTCGTCCGCCATGGACGCACCCCCACCCCGGTAGACCTGTGGCCCTATGCACGCATTGTGTCCCTCTGGCCCTGTCCCCACGCTGGATTCGGCCCAGCCGGTGCCGACTATGCTTCGGCGCATGCCTCTGAAGCTCACCGTCATCGGCACCGGTTACCTCGGCGCCACCCATGCCGCCGCCATGGCCGAGCTGGGATTCGAGGTGCTCGGCCTCGACATCGACGAGGGCAAGGTCGCCATGCTGGCGCAGGGCCGGGTGCCGATGTACGAGCCGGGCCTGGAGGACCTGCTGGCCAAGCACGTGGCCGGGATCGACGGCTCCAGCGGACGGCTGCGCTTCACCACCTCGTGGCAGGAGGTGGCCGACTTCGGCGACGTGCACTTCGTCTGCGTCAACACCCCGCAGAAGCACGGCGAGTACGGCTGCGACATGAGCCACGTGGACAGCGCTCTCTCCCTGCTCGCCCCGCATCTGCGGCGGCCCGCGCTGGTGGTGGGCAAGTCCACGGTGCCGGTGGGCAGCGCGGCCCGGCTGGCCGGGATGCTGAGCGACCTGGCGCCGGCCGGTGAGGACGTCGAGCTGGCCTGGAACCCCGAGTTCCTGCGGGAGGGCTTCGCGGTGCAGGACACCCTGCACCCGGACCGGATCGTGGTCGGCGTGGCGAGCGAGCACGCGGAGTCACTCCTGCGGGAGGTCTACGCCGGGCCGCTCGCAGAAGAGACGCCGTTCATCGTCGCGGACTACCCGACGGCCGAGTTGGTGAAGACCGCGGCGAACGCCTTCCTCGCCACCAAGATCTCCTTCATCAACGCCATGGCCGAGGTGTGCGAGGCCGCCGGCGGCGACGTCGCGGTGCTCGCCCGGGCCATAGGGCACGACGACCGGATCGGCCACAAGTTCCTGCGGGCCGGGATCGGCTTCGGCGGCGGCTGCCTGCCCAAGGACATCCGCGCGTTCATGGCCCGGGCCGGCGAGTTGGGCGCCGACCAGGCGCTGACCTTCCTGCGCGAGGTCGACTCGGTGAACATGCGGCGCCGCACCCACATGGTGGACTGGGCCCGCGAGGCGCTGGGCGGGAGCTTCCTCGGCCGCCGGATCGCGGTGCTCGGCGCCGCGTTCAAGCCCGACTCCGACGACGTGCGCGACTCCCCCGCCCTCAACGTGGCGGGCCAGATCCACCTCCAGGGCGGCCAGGTCACCGTCTACGACCCCAAGGGCATGGAGAACGCCCGGCGGCTCTTCCCGACCCTCGGCTACGCCCCCAGTGCCGTGGACGCGGTCCGGGGCGCCGACATCGTCCTGCACCTCACCGAGTGGCGGGAGTTCCGCGAGCTGGACCCGGCGCGGCTGGCCGAGGTGGCCGGGCAGCGGCACATCCTCGACGGGCGCAACGCGCTCGACGCCGAGCTGTGGCGGAAGGCCGGCTGGACCTACCGCGCGATGGGCCGCCCGAACGCGTAGCGCGACCTGGTCCGGTAAGGCCCGACCTCCAAGAGCGCGGGCCTTACCGGACTCCAGGCCGCGCGGGTCCGTACGCACGAACACGCGCCGCCGACCCGCGGCGCCCGCCGGTCACTTCCTGCTGCGGTACGCCCGCATCTTCGCCCGGCTGCCGCAGATCGCCATCGAGCACCAGCGGCTGCGGCCCGCCGGACTGCGGTCGTAGTAGACCCAGCGGCAGGTGTCCGCGGCGCACGCCTTCATCCGCTGCCAGGTGCCGTCCGCGGCGGCCGCGGCGATCACCGCTGCCACCCGCGCGGTGAGGGCGGCGACACCGCCGGGCGCGGGCGCCGGGAGCACCGTGGCGGCGCCCAGCGGGTCGATCGCGAGCCGCAGCGGGGCGGCGGCCAGCAACCCGTCGAGCGCGGCCAGCGAGTCCGGGGGCATGTCGGTGCCCGCGTGCGCGGAGCAGACGTCCCGCAGCGCCTCCCGGAGCACCAGGACCGCGTCGAGCCCGGCCCGGTCGAAACCCTCGGGGCCCGGGTCGACACCGCGCCCGCGCACCCAGGCGGTCAGCGCCTCGGGGCTGTCCAGCTCGTCCGCCTCGTCCTCCAGGTCAACGGTGTTGACCAGGTCCTGCACCAGCCGCAGCGGCTCGGGTGCGGCATGACGGTCTCCGGGCTGTTCCACCCTCGCAACGTTACTGCCGGATCACCCTTGCGTCGTTACCACTGCTCCCCCATCATGGAGTAACTGTTACCGGCATAGGCCGTTCACAGGTAACGCAGCCCGCGCAGGTGCGCACGCGACGCCTTCCGGGTACCCGCCCACCTCCAAGGAGCCCGCATGATCGGCACCCTCGGCGCTGTCGTCCTCGACTGCCCCGACCCCGTCTCGCTCGCCGCCTTCTACGCGGAACTGGTCGGCGGCACCGTCGACGCCGAGGACAAGACCTGGGTCGACCTCAACCGCGAGGGCGGCCAGCGGCTGTCCTTCCAATTCGCCCCCGACCACCGGCCGCCGGCCTGGCCCGACCCCGAGCGGCCCCAGCAGTTCCACCTCGACATCGCCGTGCCGCGCGCGGAGTTCGACGCGGCCGAGCGGCATGTGCTCGGCCTGGGCGCGGCCTTGCTGGAGGGCGACCAGGACGGGGCGCGCAACTGGCGGGTGTACGCGGACCCGGCGGGGCATCCCTTCTGCCTGTGCGCCTGCTGACCCGGTAGCCCTTCGGGCGGGCCCGCCGGGAGGAGGGGAGTCCGCCACCTCCGGGCGGGCGGCGCGCGGGTCCGGCCGACGCCAGGACGTGTCCCATCCGTGGCCTGCGCGTATCCCCGCCGTATCCCGGCCCCGCGATGCTGCCCCAGGGGGGGCCGCCCGGTCGCGCCCGACAGGCGGCGACAAGCGGGGCGGGGGCGAGGGCGATGCTGCGGACGCCGGCCAGGACCCGGCTCCGGCCGCGCACCCGCGCGCGCACCCGGACCACGACCGACGCCGAGCCCGGCCCCGGCACAGAGCCTGGCGCGGCCCCGGACACATCCCCGGCCCCGGACGCCGCCGGCGGCCCCCGCAGGCCCGCCCAGGCGCCCCTGTGGCGGCGCCTGCCGCTGCGCACCCTCGCCGGACTCGTGCCCGCGGTCCTGGTGGCCGTGTGGGTGGCCCTGCACCGCTCGTTGATGGCGTCGGGCCTGCACGACATGGTCGACGCCGACCCCGGCTGGCTGCTGGCCGCGCTCGCGGGCACCGGGCTCGGCTACGTCGCCAACGCCGTCGCCCGCCAGGGCACTGTCCTGGAGCCCCTGCCGCGCGGCCGGCTGCTGGCCACCCAGTTCGCCGCGACCGCCGCCGGCCAGCTCGCCCCCGCCGGGCTCGGCGCCAGCGCGGTCAACCTCCGTTTCCTGCGCGTCAACGGCGTGCCGCTGGCCCGCTCCACGGCCGCCCTGGCGCTGTACTCGCTGGCCGAGTCCGCCTGCCGCGTGGGCCTGTTGCTGGTGCTGCTCGCCGCCTACCCGCACGCCCTGCACGCCGGGGGCCTGCTGCCGGACGGAACCGGCTTCCTGCTGCTGGCCGCGGCGGCGGCCGCCACCGTGGCCGCCACCGTCCTCACCCTGGTGCTGGTCCGGCCGCTGCGGCGCGCGGTGGCCGGCTTCGTCAGCGCCGCGCTCGCCGACGCCCGCGCCCTGCACGCCCGGCCCGGCCGCGTGCTGGCCCTGTGGGGCGGCTCGCTGGTCTTCCCGCTGCTCCAGGCGTGCTCGATGGCAGCGGTCGCGCGGGCGCTCGGCCTGCCGGTGGCGCCGGTGCACGTGGCGCTCGCCTACCTCGCCGCCACCTGCGCGGCCGCCCTGGTGCCCACCCCCGGCGGAATCGGCTCGGTCGACGCCGCCCTCGCGCTCGCCCTGGTCGCCGCCGGCTCCCCCACCGAGACCGCCGCGTCGGCGGTGCTCGCGTTCCGGATCACCAGCGTCTGGCTGCCGCTGCTGCCCGCGACCTTGACGCTCAGCGCACTGATCCGCCGCAAGGTGCTGTGACCGGCGGTCGAACGGGGTCTGCGTACCACCGGGCCGGTACGGTCCGGCGCGGACTACCATCAAGCCCATGACCCGCGTACTTCTCGCCGAGGACGACGCATCCATCTCGGAACCGCTCGCACGCGCCCTGCGCCGCGAGGGGTACGAGGTCGAGGTGCGCGAGGACGGACCCACCGCATTGGAGACCGCGCTGCTCGGCGCTGTCGACCTGGTGGTGCTCGACCTGGGCCTGCCCGGCATGGACGGTCTCGACGTATGCCGCCGTATCCGCACGGAGGGCCACACCTTCCCGGTGCTGGTGCTCACCGCCCGGGCCGACGAGGTGGACACCGTGGTCGGCCTGGACGCCGGCGCCGACGACTACGTCACCAAGCCGTTCCGCCTCGCCGAACTGCTCGCCCGGGTCCGCGCCCTGCTGCGGCGCGGCACCACCGAGCCCGCCCAGCCCTCCACCCACGGGGTGCGGATCGACGTCGAGTCGCACCGCGCCTGGATGGGCGACGACGAACTCCAGCTCACCGCCAAGGAGTTCGACCTGCTGCGGGTGCTGGTCAGGGACGCCGGCCGGGTGGTCACCCGCGAGCAGCTGATGCGCGAGGTGTGGGACACCACCTGGTGGTCGTCGACCAAGACCCTGGACATGCACATCTCGTGGCTGCGCAAGAAGCTCGGCGACGACGCGGCCAACCCGCGCTACATCGCCACCGTCCGCGGGGTCGGCTTCCGCTTCGAGAAGAACTGACCCGCCCGCTCGATGCGCCGCCGCCTGATCTCCTCCACGCTGGCCGTGGTGCTCGTGGTGATCGCCGTCTTCGGCATCTCCCTGGTCATCGTGGAGGCCAGGACCATCCAGAGCAGCGCCCAGGACGGCGTGCAGTCCGAGGCGGTCCGGCTCACCGGGATCGTGGAGAACCGCATCCTGGCCGGTGAGTCGGTCGACGCCAAGGGCCTGGACCGGCAGATCGCCGACAACCGGTACGCGACCGTCCGGGTGCCCGGCCACCCCGAGGTCCGGCTCGGCGACCGCCCCTCGGGCGCCGTCCTGAAGTCGACCCAGCGCGGCGACCACGGCGAGTCCGTCACCGTCGAGGAGGCGCGCTCCACGGTCAGCCGGCAGATCGGCCGCACCCTGCTGGTGATCCTCGCGGTGGCGCTGCTCGCGGTGCTGGCCGCGGTCGCCCTCGCGGTGCGCCAGGCCCGGCGGCTGGCCAGCCCGCTCACCGACCTCGCCGAGACCGCGGAACGCCTCGGCTCCGGCGACCCGCGGCCCCGGCACCGCCGCTACGGAGTGCCGGAACTCGACCGGATCGCGGACGTCCTGGACGCCAGCGCCGAGCGGATCGGCCGGATGCTCACCGCCGAGCGGCGGCTCGCCGCCGACGCCTCGCACCAGTTGCGCACCCCGCTGACCGCGCTGTCGATGCGGCTGGAGGAGATCGTGGCCACCGCCGACGACCACGAGGCGGTGAAGGAGGAGGCGGCCATCGCGCTCGGCCAGGTCGAGCGCCTCACCGACGTCGTCCAGCGGCTGCTGACCAACTCGCGCGACCCGCGCAGCGGTTCCGCGGTCGACTTCGACCTCGACGAGGTGATCCGGCAGCAGATCGAGGAGTGGCGGCCCGCCTACCAGAGCGAGGGGCGCGCCGTGCAGCTGTCCGGCGCCCGCGGGCTGCGCGCGGTCGGTACGCCGGGCGCGGTGGCGCAGGTGCTCGCCACCCTGATCGAGAACTCGCTGATGCACGGCGCGGGCACCCTCGCCCTGCACACCCGGGTGACCGGCAACCAGGCGGTGGTCGAGGTCTCGGACGACGGCTCGGGGGTGCCGCCGGACCTGGGCGCCCGGGTCTTCGAACGTACGGTCAGCGGCCGCAACTCCACCGGCCTCGGCCTCGCGGTGGCCCGCGACCTCGCCGAGGCGGACGGCGGACGGCTGGAACTGCTCCAGCAGCGGCCGCCGGTCTTCGCGCTGTTCCTGGCCCAGGAGATCACCCCGCCGCCCCCGCGCGAGCAGGTCATCGGCTAGCCGAGCAGACCCCCGCCGATCCGGTCATCGCCCAGCGGGTCATCGCCCAGCAGGTCATCGGCTAGCGGTTCATCGGCTAGCCGATCCGGTCGGCGGCCTGCCGCTTCCGCTTGCCGGCCTTCTCCGCCTCCGCGCGCTCGGCCGCGGTGAGAAAGGACTCCGCCTGCTCCACCGCCTCGCGGGCCGGCAGCGTGCGGAACACCCAGGTGCGGTACGACCAGAACCGGAAGAGCGTGGCCACCCCGATACCGGCGAACTTGAACACGTTGCTCTGCAACTGGGTGTCCCAGCCGAAGCCGTAGGTCGCGGTGTAGAGCACGCCGTTCTCGATCACCAGGCCGATGGCGCTGAAGAACAGGAAGAGGCTGAGCTCCTTGGTGCGGCCCGCCCGGTCCCGGTCGCGGTAGGTGAAGTACCGGAAGCCGACGTAGTTGAAGACGATCGACACCATGGTGGCGACGATGCTGGCCCGTACCGTCTGCAACCCGCTGTTGTGCCTGACCAGGTTGAACACGCCGATGTTGACCAGCACACCCGCCGCGCCGACCACACCGAACTTGGCGATCTCGCGGTACAGCAGGGCCAGCTTCGAACGCAGTGCGCGCAGTCCGCTCATGGTGTCCGTGGGGCCTGTCTGTCGGGGTCTGGTTGCTCGGCTTCCTGCTGGGGTCGGAGTGCCGGGGGCGGCGTACCGACGACAGCCTAGTCGCCTCGCAGGGGAAGACGGCCGTCGAAGGCGGTGAGTTCCGTCCGGCGCCCGGCGGATATCCTGGACAGTGCCCAGCCCCGTACCACCGGCAGGACACACATCGTGACATTCCCCGTAGTCGGCATGGTCGGCGGCGGCCAGCTCGCCCGCATGACCCACGAAGCGGGTATCCCGCTCGGCATCCGGTTCCGGCTGCTCAGCGACACCCCCCAGGACTCCGCCGCCCAGGTGGTGGCCGACGTGACCGTCGGTGACTACCGGGACCTCGACACCCTGCGTGCCTTCGCCGCGGGCTGCGACGTGATCACCTTCGACCACGAACAGGTGCCCACCGAGCACCTGCGCGCCCTGGAGGCCGACGGCATCGCGGTGCGGCCCGGCCCCGACGCCCTGGTGCACGCCCAGGACAAGGCGGTCATGCGCCGCCGGCTCGCCGAGATCGGCGTGCCCTGCCCGCGCAACCGGGTCGTGGCCGACCCCGACGACGTGGTGCGGTTCGCCGAGGAGGGCGCCGGGTTCCCGGTCGTGCTGAAGACCGCCCGCGGCGGATACGACGGCAAGGGCGTGTGGATCGTCCGGTCCGGGGCCGAGGCCGCCGAGCCGTTCAAGGCCGGGGTGCCGGTGCTCGCCGAGGAGAAGGTGGACTTCGTCCGGGAGCTGGCCGCCAACGTGGTGCGCTCGCCGCACGGCCAGGCGGTGGCGTACCCGGTGGTCGAGTCGATCCAGGTGGACGGCGTCTGCGACACCGTGATCGCCCCCGCGCCCGGGCTGCCGGACGAGCTGTCCACGAGCGCCCAGCGGCTGGCGCTGACCATCGCCCACGAGCTGGGCGTGGTCGGGCACCTGGCGGTCGAGCTGTTCGAGGTGCGCGGGCCCGACGGCACCCCGGCGGTGCTCGTCAACGAACTCGCGATGCGCCCGCACAACAGCGGCCACTGGACCATGGACGGCGCGGCCACCTCGCAGTTCGCCAACCACCTGCGCGCCGTGCTCGACCTGCCGCTCGGCGACCCGCGCCCCCGCGCGCCCTGGACGGTGATGGCCAACGTCCTGGGCGGCGACTACCCCGACATGTACCCGGCGTACCTGCACTGCATGGCCCGCGACCCGGGCCTGAAGATCCACATGTACGGCAAGGACGTGAAGCCCGGCCGCAAGGTCGGCCATGTCAACACCTACGGCGACGACCTGGCCGACGTGCGCGAGCGCGCGAGCCACGCGGCCGGCTACCTGCGAGGAACCATCGATGAGTGAAGCGCCGTCCCCCCTCGTCGGCATCGTGATGGGCTCCGACTCCGACTGGCCGGTGATGGAGGCCGCCGCCGAGGCGCTGGACGAGTTCTCGGTGCCCTACGAGGTCGACGTCGTCTCCGCGCACCGGATGGTGCACGAGATGGTCGCCTACGGCGAGCAGGCCGCCGACCGCGGCCTCAAGGCGCTGATCGCGGGCGCGGGCGGCGCCGCCCACCTGCCGGGCATGCTCGCCGCCGTCACCCCGCTGCCGGTCATCGGCGTGCCGGTGCCGCTGAAGTACCTGGACGGCATGGACTCGCTGCTGTCGATCGTGCAGATGCCCGCCGGCGTCCCGGTCGCCACGGTGTCGGTGGCCGGCGCGCGCAACGCCGGGCTGCTGGCCGTCCGCATCCTGGCCGCCCATGACACGCAGTTGCGCACCCGGATGAGCGAGTTCCAGACGTCGCTGACCGAGCAGGCGACGGAGAAGGGCAACCGGCTGCGTGCGAAGGTGAAGGGGACCGCGGGCTTCGGCTTCGCCCGGTAGCCGCGCGGACCGACGACCCGTCGCGGTGCGCGCCCCCAGGGTGCGCACCGCCGCACGCACCTGGAGTACTGCCGTGGACCGCCTCCTCGACCGCGCCCGTGACCTGCTGGCCGCCCACCCCGTGGTGGACGGCCACAACGACCTTCCGTGGGCGCTGCGCGAGCAGGTCGCGTACGACCTGGACCGGTTCGACCTGGCCGCCGACCAGACCGCCCGCACCCACACCGACCTGCCGCGGCTGCGGGCCGGCGGGGTGGGCGCGCAGTTCTGGTCGGTGTACGTGTCGGTGTCGCTCAAGGGCGGCGCGGCGCTCACCGCGACCCTCGAACAGATCGACGTGGTGCACCGGCTGGCCGAGCGCTACCCCGACGACCTGTACCTGGCGACCAGCGCCGACGACATGGAGGCCGCGCGCGCCTCGGGCCGGATCGCCTCCCTGATGGGCGCCGAGGGCGGGCACTCCATCGACTGCTCGCTGGCCGCGCTGCGCGCCCTGTACGCGCTGGGCGTGCGGTACATGACGCTCACCCACAACGACAACACCCCCTGGGCGGACTCCGCGACCGACGAGCCCGCCGCGCACGGGCTGACCGCCTTCGGCGAGGAGGTGGTCCGCGAGATGAACCGGCTGGGCATGCTGGTGGACCTCTCGCACGTCTCCGCCGACACCATGCGCGCCGCGCTGCGGGTGGCGCAGGCGCCGGTGCTGTTCTCGCACTCCTCGTCCCGCGCCGTCTGCGACCACCCGCGGAACATCCCCGACGACGTGCTCGCGCTGCTGCCCGGCAACGGCGGCGTGGCGATGGCCACGTTCGTGCCGAAGTTCATCCTGCCGGCCGCGATCGAGTGGACCCTGGAGGCGGACGCGAACATGCGCGCCCACGGCCTGCACCCGCTGGACACCACCCCGGCCGGCATGGACGTGCAGCACGCCTTCGAGGCCGCGCACCCCCGTCCGACCGCCACCGCGGCCACGGTCGCCGACCACCTCGACCACATGCGCGAGGTGGCCGGCGTCGACCACCTCGGCATCGGCGGCGACTACGACGGCACCGCCTTCACCCCCACCGACCTCTCCGACGTGGCCGGCTACCCGCACCTGATCGCCGAACTGCTCGACCGCAACTGGTCCGACGCCGACATCGCCAAGCTCACCTGGCACAACGCCGTACGGGTGCTGCGCGACGCGGAGTCGGCGGCGGCCGGGCTGCGCGCCGAGCGGGGGCCGTCGGCGGCGACGATCGGGCAGCTCGACGGCTGACCCACGACCCACGACCCGCGACCCACGACCCACGGGACGGCGCGGAGAGCGGCGAAGGCCGGCAGGCGCGGCCGTCGGGCCGGCAGGCCGGCGGGGGCGTCGGAGCGCTCCCCTGCGCCGCTCCGACGCCCCCGTCCGCACCTGTCCGCACCCGCGCGTTCCGCCCGTTCAGGCGCCGCTCACGCCAGCGGCCAGGGGCGGGCCACCGCGCCGAGCCGGTTCCAGGCGTTGATCACGGTGATCGTCCACAGCAGCTCGGCCAGTTCGGTGGGGCCGAAGTGCTCCGCCGCCTCGTCCACGACGGCGTCGGACACCGGGCCGTCGGTCAGGCGGGTGGCCGCCTCGGTCAGCGCGAGGGCGGCCCGTTCGCGGGCGGTGAAGAACGGCGTCTCCCGCCAGACCGCGAGCGCGTGGAGCCGCTGCTCGCTCTCGCCGCCCGAGCGGGCGTCCTTGGTGTGGGTGTCGACGCAGTAGGCGCAGCCGTTGAGTTGCGAGGCGCGGGTCCGGACGAGTTCGAGCAGCGGGGCCTCCAGGCCGACCTTGCGGGAGGCGGCGTCCAGGGCGTTCATGGCGCGGTTGATGTGCGGGGCGAGGGTGTCGACGGCGAACCGGACCGGCGGCACGACGCGGGCGTCGGCCGCGCTGCCGCTCCCGGCAGCGGAGTCGGTGGCGGGAGCGGAGTCGGTGGCGGGCTCGGTGGTCTTCGCGGTGCTGGTGTCGTTGCTCATAGGGCGAACCTAGGGCCGGAATGGACCCCGGATAAGATCCATTTCCATGCACGAATCCTGGCCCACTTCGACGGGTGCCGCAGGTGTGGACCTGCACCTCGACCTGCCGACCGGCCCGGGGCAGGGCGGCCGCCGCGCCGCGCTGGAGCGGGCACTGCGGGACGCGGTCCGCGACGGACGGCTCGCCCCGGGCGCGTGCCTGCCGTCCACCCGCCGGCTCGCCGCCGACACCGGGGTGGCGCGCGGCACCGTCAAGGCCGCGTACGACCAGCTCGTGGCCGAGGGCTACCTCGACGCGCGGCAGGGCTCGGGCACCGTGGTCGCCGACCGGCCCGGACCACCGGCCGCGCACCCGGGCGACGGCGGCGGCCCCGCCCCCGTACCCCGCCACGACCTGCGGCCCGGCAGCCCCGACGTGACCTCCTTCCCCACCGCCGCCTGGATGCGGGCGACCCGGCGGGCCCTGGGCGCGGCTCCCTCGGCCGCGTACGACTACGGCGACCCGCGCGGCCGGATCGAGCTGCGGACGGCGCTGGCGGAGTACCTGGGGCGGACCCGCGGGGTGGTCGCCGAGCCCGGGCGGATCATCGTCACCTCGGGATACGTCCAGGCCCTCGCGCTGCTGGTACGGGTCACGGCGCGCACGGTCGCCATGGAGGACCCGGGGCTGCCCTTCCACCGCGAGGTGGTCCGGCGGGCCGGCGGCCGGGTGGTCCCGCTGCCCACCGACGAGCGCGGCGCGCGCACCCACCGGCTCGCCACGGGCGCGGGCGCGGTGGACGCGGTCGTGGTCACCCCTGCGCACCAGTACCCGACGGGCGTGACCCTGCACCCCTCGCGCCGCCACGCGCTGACCGCCTGGGCCCGGGAGACCGGCGGCCTGGTGGTCGAGGACGACTACGACGGGGAGTTCCGGTACGACCGCCAGCCGGTGGGCGCCCTCCAGGGCACCGCGCCCGACCACGTGGTGTACGTCGGCACCGCCTCCAAGACGCTCGGCCCGGCGCTGCGGCTGGGCTGGATGGTCCTTCCGCCGCGGTTGGTGGCACCGGTCGCCGAGGAGAAGCTGCACAGCGACTTCCACACCGGCGCGCTGGGCCAGCTCACCCTCGCCGAGCTGATCCGCGACCACGGCTACGACCGCCAGGTGCGGGCCGGCCGGCTGCGCTACCGCCGGCGCCGCGACCTGCTGGTGGCACGGCTGCGGCGGGCGTACGGCACGGGGCCAGAAGGCGGCGAGGGCGGGCCGTACGGCCTGGACGGGATCGCTGCGGGCCTGCACGCCCTGCTGACCCTGCCGCCGGGCGAACCGGCGGAGGCCCAGATCCGGCGGCGCGCGGCGCGGCTGGGGCTGGCGGTGGGCACGCTGGGCGACCACTGGCACGAGAACGACGGACCGCACGAGGGCGGGCCGCCCGAGCAGGGGCCCGCGCACACGTCAGCGGCGGCGGACCGCCCGCAAGGTCTGATCATCGGATACGGCACGCCGGGCGAGGGGGCGTACCCGGCGGCGCTGGACGCGCTCATGGCCGCGCTGACCAGGCCGTAGCGCGGCCGCACCCCGGGCGCGGCCGCGGTCAGGCCCAGCGTTCCGTCCTTGCCCCCACCCGCGGCGGCGCGCGGACGGCTACTGCGGAGCCGCCAGCTCCGCCCACACGGTCTTGCCCGGGCGCTCACCGTCGCGGACCACGCCCCAGTCCAGGCAGAGCCGCTGCACGATGAACATGCCGTGGCCGCCGGGACGGCCCGCGCGGTGCGGGGAGCGCGGCGCGGGCTCGCCGCTGCCGCCGTCGACGACCTCCAGGCGCAGCGCCTTGCCGTTGCGCAGCAGTCGCAGCTCCTCGGGCCCCCCGGCGTGCAGGCACGCGTTGGTGACCAGTTCGGAGACGACCAGCAGGACGTCCTCGGCGGCGGCCTTGCGGTCGGCGGTGGACCCGGGCAGCCAGCCCCAGTCGCGCAGCGCCTGGCGGGTGAAGTCCCTGGCGCGCGGCACGATCCCGCTCTCCCCGGAAAGCGCCAGCCGCCGTACCGGCTCCGGCGCCCGCAGATCCACGTCCGACTCGCTCTCGCCGTCGCCGTCGCCCGCGTCGGGCGCGTGGTCACCCGCGGCGTACGGCCGGGTGGTGCTCATCTTGGCCTCACCTCACGGATGTCCGGCTGGGTCCGAACTGTCTTCTGCCCGGTCGATCTCCGGGAACACGCGCCACAGGCGACCAATGCGCGTGCGATCCGGCTGGTTCCTCTCATGCAGCTTGCCCCCGTCCCCGACCCCGCTACTCCTGGAGTGCCTGGTCGAGCGTTTCGTGCACGGTGAACACCGCGTCTGCGCCGGTGATCTCGAATACCCGTGCGACCGTCGGCCGCATGGCTGCCAGGTGCACCGTGCCCCCACGCGCCTCGACCTGGAGCCGCGCCCCGAGCAGGACGTTGAGCCCGGTGGAGTCGCAGAACTCCAGGCCCGAGCAGTCCACCACCAGACGGATCGCGCCCCCGTCGACGGCCGCGGTCATCGGCTCGGCGAGGAGGTCGGCGGTGTGGTGGTCGAGCTCTCCCGACGGGGTGAAAACGGTACTGCTGCCCTGCTGCCCCACCTCGACGTGCAGCCGGCCGAGACCGGCGGTGCCCACCGCCTCCTGGTCCATCTGCTCTCCCTCGCTGCGTCCCTGGTCACACACCCTGCGCCCCCGGGTGACGCGAGCCCGACCCTACGCGTTCCCGGGTGCGTGCGGTAGTCGATCCGGCAAGCCCCCGGACTTGCGGGACACCGCCGGATGGCGGTAGGGCTGAAGTACGGCAGAGGAAAGACACCCGCGCCGCAAGAGAGGGATGAGCGCATGACACCCCGGCTCGGCCCGGATCAGGACCAGGAGCGACAGGGGGGCTTCCCCGCCCGCTGGGAGGGGATGCTCGGCGAGGAGACGCACGAGGCGGCACACATCGGCCACGAACACGCCGGTCCTGACCACGGCGAGGACGACGGCGAGCACGCCCACGCCGACGTCGAACACCACGGCCTCGAACACCACGGCCTCGAACTCGACGATCTGCCCGAGATCCCGCCCTACGACGAGATCGGCCCGGTGGACGCGCGGGCGCTGTCCAAGACGCTCTTCGGCCGCCTCCAGTCCCTGGAGGAGGGCACCGGCGAGTACAGCTACGTCCGCAACACGCTCGTCGAGCTGAACCTCGCGCTGGTGAAGTTCGCCGCCTCCCGGTTCCGCAGCCGCAGCGAGCCGATGGAGGACATCGTCCAGGTCGGCACGATCGGCCTGATCAAGGCGATCGACCGGTTCGAGCTGGCCCGCGGGGTGGAGTTCCCGACCTTCGCGATGCCCACCATCGTCGGCGAGATCAAGCGGTTCTTCCGCGACACCTCGTGGTCGGTGCGGGTGCCGAGGCGGCTCCAGGAGCTGCGGCTGGACCTCGCCAAGGCCGGCGACGAGCTGGCCCAGCAGCTCGACCGCAGCCCGACGGTGCGCGAACTGGCCGACCGGCTCGACCTGCCCGACCACGAGGTGATCGAGGGCATGGCGGCGAGCAACGCGTACACCGCCAGCTCGCTGGACGCCCAGCCCACCGAGGACGACCCCGAGGGCGCGCTCGCCGACCGGATCGGCTACGAGGACCACGACCTCGAAGGCGTCGAGTACATCGAGTCGCTGAGGCCGCTGATCGCCAAGCTGCCGGCCCGGGACCGGACCATCCTCTCGCTGCGCTTCGTCGGCAACCTCACCCAGTCCGAGATCGGCGAGGAGCTGGGCATCTCCCAGATGCACGTCTCCCGCCTGCTCAGCCGCACCCTCGCCCGGCTGCGCCGCGGCCTGCTGGTCGAGGACTAGGCCGTGTTTTGGAAGTCCCGCCTGGCCCGTGGCGCCTGGCACGCACGCTCGCTTCGTTGTCGGGCTTGTCCGAGTAGGCCCACTACGAGG
>NZ_JBFBIV010000137.1:0-15765 GCF_040702025.1 Streptomyces sp. NPDC088194
GCCCGCCCGTCCCGGTCGCTGGGGACGCCGGGGGCTGGACCTTGGAGGAGCGGCTGCACAACCAGATCTGGGGCATGTTCGAGGATCTGGCCCGCACCGTCGCCGCGTACCGCAGCGCCGAGGACTTCGCGCAGTCGCGGTACGACCAGGAGCTGGACGCGCTGCTCGCCGACCCGCGCACCCGCGGCGGAGCGCAGGCCGAGGCGGCCCGCGACCAGGCGATGACGAAGCAGGTCGCGCTGGTCGACCAGGCCAGGGCCGTGCTCGACCGCGACCTCGCCCAACTCGCCGCCGAGGCCGAGGTGGTCGAGCCCGCGCTGCCGCCCGCGTTCGCCGGCTGGGAGAACCCGGCCTGGCACGCGTACGAAGTGCCCGAGCAGCCGGCGCTCGCCGTGCGGCTCGGCGGCCTCACCGTGCCCGAGGCGCCCGAACTGCCGATCCCGCTGCTGGTCCGGCTGCCGCTGGAGCGCGGGCTGTGGATCGACAGCGCCGACGACCGCGGCGTCGCGATGGAGGTCGCCGTCGCGACCGCCGCCCGGCTGCTGGCCTGCCACCCGGCGGGCGGCTTCGCCATGCACGCGCTGGACCCGGCCGGCTCGGCCGCCACCGCGTTCGCCCCGCTGTACTCCGGTGGCGCGCTGGCGCTGCCGCCGCCGGCCGCGGGCGCCGCCGGTGTCAACGAGGTGCTGGGCCGCCTCACCGCGCGGGTCGACCTGCTCCAGATGGCCATGCGCGGCGGCGCGGCCGACTCGCTGCCGCCCGGGTTCGACCAGGCCGAGCAGTTGCTGATCGTCAACGAGTTCCCGTACGGCTTCGACGACCGCGCCGTCAACCAGCTGCGCTACCTCGCCGACGAAGGGCCCGCCGCGGGCGTCCACCTGCTGCTGGTCGCCGATCGCGACGACGCCTCGGCGTACGGCCCGGTGCTCGACCCGCTGTGGCGCTCGATGCTGCGGCTCACCCCGCTGCCCAGCGACCACCTCGCCGACCCGTGGGTGGGCCACGCGTGGACGTACGAACCCGCGCTGGTGCCGCCGGGCAGCCAGGTGGTGGCGCAGGTGCTGCGAAGGCTGGCCGCGGCCCGTCCGGCATACGGGAGGTGAGGGCGGCCCAGCCGTACCGCGCCCGCCCCGGCCGCCGCGGCTGACCCCGCCCCCGTCCTCACGCCGCCCCCGTTCCCCGCCCGATCTGACGCGGCGTCCGCACGGCCCGAAGCCGTCCGGTCGGCCCCGTACGGACTGCCCGCGAGCACGCACGACCTGCCCGGCGAGCCGCTGCCGCCCGGAGTGCGACACGCCGTCACCTTCGGCATCTCTTTACCATTTCTTGGGCATTCGTGTACGGTTGTTTGACCGACCGCTACAGCCGGAGATCCCGTGGATGTCTCGCTCACCCTCTGGGCGCTCACCATCGCAGGACTGTTCGCCCTCATCGGCGCCGACTTTCTGATCGGCCGCAACCCCCACGACGTGTCCGTCCGCGAGGCCGGGATCTGGACCGCGGTCTGGGTCGTCCTCGCCGGACTGTTCGGCGTCGGCCTGCTGGTCTTCGCCGGCGGCCGCCCCGCCGGCGAGTTCTTCGCCGGATACATCACCGAGAAGTCGCTCAGCGTCGACAACCTC
Organism: Streptomyces sp. NPDC088194; assembly: GCF_040702025.1. Lineage (NCBI taxonomy): Bacteria > Bacillati > Actinomycetota > Actinomycetes > Kitasatosporales > Streptomycetaceae > Streptomyces > Streptomyces sp. NPDC088194. The sequence continues at coordinate 1,623 of NZ_JBFBIV010000137.1, forward strand.
TTCGTCTTCGTGCTGATCATGGCGAAGTTCGCGGTGCCCACGCGGTACCAGCAGCGCGTGCTGCTGATCGGCGTGCTCATCGCGCTCCTGCTGCGCGCGGTGTTCATCGCGGCCGGCGCCACCATCGTGGCGAGCTTCTCCTGGGTCTTCTTCATCTTCGGCGCGTTCCTGATCTGGACCGCGTGGAAGCTGGTCAAGGAGGCGATGGCCGGACCCCAGCAGGACGAGGAGTTCGAGGAGAACCGGGTGCTCAAGGCGGTGCGCAAGCGCGTCCCGTCCACCCGGAGTTACCACGGCACGCTGCTCTTCGTCACCGAGAACGGCAAGCGGCTGATGACCCCGATGCTCGTGGTGATGCTCGCCATCGGCACCACCGACGTGCTCTTCGCGCTCGACTCGATCCCGGCGATCTTCGGCCTCACCCAGGACCCGTACATCGTCTTCACCGCCAACGCGTTCGCGTTGATGGGCCTGCGCCAGCTCTACTTCCTGATCGGCGGCCTGCTCAAGAGGCTGGTGCACCTGTCGTACGGGCTCTCGGTGATCCTCGGGTTCATCGGCGTCAAGCTGGTGCTGCACGCCCTGCACGAGGCCGGGGTGCACGTCCCCGAGATCTCCATCCCCGTCTCCCTGGGGGTGATCGTGGCCGTGCTCGCGGTGACGACCGCGACGAGCCTGGCCGTCAGCCGCGGGGGCGCCCCGGCCGACGGCACCAGGCCCGCGCCCGCCGGGGAACGCCCCGCCGGGGACACCGCGGGGAACACCGCCGAGGACGCCTCCGACCAGGGCGAACCCGCCCCGGAGTCCGGCTCCCACCGGCTCGACCGGCAGCCGGCCCAGCGCCGCCAGAGGTCCTGACGCACCCCTGACAGCCGTCCGGCGGCGCCCCGGGCGCCCCACGGCGGTTGACGACACCCCGGCCCCGGGCCGCCCCCCTGCGTACGGGCGGCCCGGCCCGGGGACTAGCGTGGCTCCGTCGGCCCAGGACCCACGCGAAAGGCACAGATGTGGCGACCACGGCAGCCGCGCCCGGCTTCCAGGCACTGCCCGAGCTGACCGGGAGCCGCTTCCTCGGCACCTGGCAACTCGACGGCGTCGCCCTGGCCGCCGTGCTCCTGCTCGGCGCGGTGTACGGATACGGCGTACGGCGCAGGCTCGCCTCCGGTGGCCGCTGGCCGCTGTGGCGGGTCGCCGTCTTCTACGTCTTCGGCCTCGGCACCCTGGTCTTCGCGACCATGTCGGCGCTCGCCGTCTACAACCGGGTGCTGTTCTGGCCCGCGGCCGTGCAGAACATCCTGCTCGACCTGTTCGCCCCGCTCGGCCTCGCGCTCGGCGACCCGATCGGCCTCGCCGCCCCCGGCAGCCGCCTGCGCCGCGCGTTCTCCTCCCGCCCGGTGCGCGTGCTCACCTACCCGCTGATCAGCTCGGTCCTGGTGCTCGTCTCCGAACTGACCATCTACTTCACGCCGTACTTCCCGCACGCGCTCGCCCACGACTCCGTACGGCAGCTGATGCACCTGCAACTGCTGCTCACCGGATGCCTGTTCGTGCTGCCCATGCTCAGCCGCCAGGAGCTGCTGCCGCGCTGGTGCAACCACCCGGTGCGCGCGGTCCTGGTCTTCCTCGACGGGCTCTTCGACTCCGTGCCCGGCATCGTCGTGATGACCAGCGGCACCCTGGTCGCCGGCCACTGGTACCACACGCACACCCGCGACTGGGGGCCCTCCGTCAAGCGCGACCAGATGCTCGGCGGCGGCCTCATGCTGGCCCTCGCCGAACTCGTCGGGCTGCCCTTCCTCCTGCTGGTCTTCATGGAGTGGTGGCGCGCCGACCGGGACAAGACCGCCGCGCTCGACGCCGCCCTCGACCGCGAGGCCGTGCTGTCGGCCCGGGCCGAGCAGCAGGTGCCTTCCGGGGCTTCGGCGGCCTCCGACTCTCCCGCGGGCGCTTCGGGCGGGGCTTCCGGCGGCGCTTCGGGCGGCGGCGCGCCCTCCGCCGCGGTGCCCGCCCCCTCGGCCCCGGCCGCGCCCGCTCGGGCCGAGGTGCCCGTGTCCACCCGCCCCTGGTGGGAGACGGACGAGGGCGAGGTCGGCGAGCGGATGCGCCGCCGCCGCTGAGCGCCGCCGCGGCCCGGCGCCCGGAGGCGGGTCAGGGCGCGGCGGCCGTGGGCGGTTCCGCCTCCGGCGCGGGCCCGGCGTAGCGGACCGCCAGCGCGGCCGCGGTCTCGGCCAGCCGTGCGCGCAGCGCGGCCGGGGCCAGCACCTCGGCCTCGGCGCCCAGCGACAGGAAGAAGGCGTGCGCCTGGTCCACGGACTCCACGGGCAGTACCGCGCGGGTCCAGCCGTCCGTTTCCGTGCTGCCGGTGGCCGCGAGCGCCCGGGCCGCCGCCCCGGTCAGCCGCGCCGCCGCCGCGGGGGAGAGCCGTACCGTGGCCTCCTCCTGGTGCAGGCGGGCGTGGAAGTCCGCCTGGTGGCGCTGCCAGTAGTCCGCCAGGTCGAAGTCCGGCGGCGGCTGGAAGCCCTCCGCCGTGGGCGTCAGCGCGAGGATCTGGTCCACGCGGTACGTACGCGGCCCCGGGCCCGCCACGGCGTACCAGCGGCCGGCCTTGAGCACCAGGCCGTACGGTTCCAGCCGGCGGTCGACGTCGGTGGGCTCCTTCCAGCGGCGGTACCGGACCTCGATCGCCCTGCTGTGCCAGACCGCGTCCGCGACCTGCCGCAGGAACCGCAGGTCGGCGTCCTCGGTGTACCAGCCCGGCGCGTCGAGGTGGAAGCGGGCGGCGATCCTGGTCGCCTGGGCGCGCAGCTCCGCGGGAAGGGCCGCCCGCAGTTTCAGCTGCGCCGCCGCCAGGGAGGGGCCGAGCCCCAGATCCGCGGCCGGGCCCGGCGCGCCGGACAGGAGCAGCGCGTCGGCCTCGGTGGAGGTGAACCCCGTCAGCCGGGTCCGGTAGCCGTCGAGCAGCCGGTAGCCGCCGGCGTGGCCGGCGTCGCCGTAGAGCGGGACACCGGCGGCGTGCAGGGCCTCCACGTCGCGGTAGACGGTGCGGACCGAGACCTCCAGCTCCGCGGCGAGCTGGGCGGCGGTCAGCCGGCCCCTGTTCTGGAGCAGCAGCAGGATCGACAGCAGCCGGCTGGACTTCACTGACACAGGGTGTCAGGGAAGCCGTTCTAGCGTCCAGCCATGCCTTTCACCGAGAAACTGCTGACCGCGCGGCCGCCGCTGGAGGTCGGCGGTCGCCGCCTCAAGCGGTACCACGTCACCGCCGACCCCGCGGGGATCGCGCCGGAGGTCGAGGCGGCCGCGTACGCGCTCCTGCCCGACCTGCTGCCCGAACCCGACGGGACGCCCGGCGCGGGCTTCGTCGTCCTCCACAGGGGAGGGGACGACGGCGCCTACCTCAACGCCTACACCTGGGCCTGGGACAACGCCCTGCACTTCGCGGGAGCGGCGGCCGGGCAGCCGGTGCTCGGCTGCCCCGACCACGACCCGACCCGCTTCGTCCGGGTCGAGCGGTCGCTGATCGGCTGCGTCTGGGAGCTGCCGCCGCTGCTGCACGAGCGGGACGCCTGGGTGCGGCACCTCCTGGCCGCCGACCCGCCCGACCTGGACGCCTACCTCCTGGACACCCTTCCCGACGGCACCACCGGAGACCGCCCGTGACCAGCACCCCGAGCAGCACCGCGCACGACTTCGACTTCCTCGTCGGCACCTGGGACGTCGCCAACCGGCGGCGCACCGACTTCCTCGACCCGCAGTCGCCCTGGGAGGAGTTCCCCGGCGTGAGCCGCGCCTCCGGCCACTTCGGGGGGAATGCCAACTTCGACGAGGTGACCTTCCCCACCAAGGGCTCCGCCGGCCTGACCCTGCGGCTCCACGACCCTGTCCGCCAGGAGTGGTCCCTGTACTGGGCGAGCGAGCGCACCGGCACCCTGTTCCCACCGGTCGTCGGCCGCTTCACCGACGGCGTCGGCGAGTTCCACGGCAACGACCGCCACGAGGGCCGCAACGTGCGGGTCCGGTTCCTGTGGAGCGGCGTCACCGCCGACGCCGCCCGGTGGGAGCAGGCGTTCTCCACCGACGGCGGCGCCACCTGGCTGACCAACTGGACGATGCGCATGACCCGCCGCCGGGACTGAGCCGTACCGGACCGCACGGCCGGACCGGTCCGGCCGGCCCTGCGGCCCTGCCCCGCTCACCAGCCGCGTGCGCGCCACTCCGCGAGGTGGGGGCGCTCGGCGCCGATGGTCGTGTCGTCGCCGTGGCCCGGGTAGACCCAGGTCTCGTCCGGGAGGACGTCGAAGAGCTTGGCCGACACGCCGTCGAGGAGGCTGGTGAACGCGGCGGGGTCGTCGTGCGTGTTGCCCACGCCGCCGGGGAACAGGCAGTCGCCGGTGAACACGTGCGGGTGACCGTGCGGGTCGTCGTAGATGACGGCGACGCTGCCGGGGGTGTGGCCCACGAGGTGGCGGACGGTGAGGCGCAGCGGGCCGAGCGGGACGGTGTCGCCGTCGTCCAGCAGGGTGCCGGTGGGCACGGGGATGCCCGGGGCGTCCTCGCGCCCGGCGTAGGTGGCGGCCCCGGTGGCCGTCACCACGTCCTGGAGCGCCTGCCAGTGGTCGCCGTGCTGATGGGTGGTGACCACGGAAGTGAGACCATCGGAACCGACGACCTCCAGCAGGGTCCCCGCGTCGTTGGCCGCGTCGATCAGCAGCTGCTCGCCGGTGGCCCGGCAGCGCAGCAGGTACGCGTTGTTGTTCATGGGGCCGACCGCGACCTTCGTGATGATCAGGTCTTCCAGCTCGTGCACGTCGGGCGTGCCGCCGACCGTGACCTCTCCCGTATACGCCATGCGCCCAGCCTATGGCCTGTCACGCCGGGGACGCATGCACCACACGATCGGGTGAAAGGGGCAGCGGAAGGCCGGGAATCGAATGTGCGTGCTATAGAGTCGTGAGTGTCGCAGCGGCCGGGCCAGACGGCGGCGACAGGACCGGCAAGAGGTCCGAGAGGAAGAAATGTCGACCGTTCCCCGTTTAGGCTGACCGGGGGGTGTTGACCGTTCACCGTCCCCCTACTACGGAAAGGTGCACTGGCGTGGCCGACCGACTCACCGTCCGCGGCGCTCGCGAGCACAATCTCCGGAACGTCTCGCTGGACCTGCCCCGGGACTCGCTCATCGTGTTCACCGGGCTGTCCGGTTCCGGGAAGTCCTCGCTCGCTTTCGACACGATCTTCGCGGAGGGCCAGCGCCGGTACGTCGAGTCGCTCTCGTCCTACGCCAGGCAGTTCCTCGGGCAGATGGACAAGCCCGACGTGGACTTCATCGAGGGCCTGTCACCGGCCGTCTCCATCGACCAGAAGTCCACCTCCCGCAACCCGCGCTCGACCGTCGGCACCATCACCGAGGTCTACGACTACCTGCGGCTGCTCTTCGCCCGGATCGGCAAGCCGCACTGCCCCGAGTGCGGCCGTCCGATCGCCCGGCAGTCCCCGCAGGCGATCGTGGACCGGGTGCTGGAGCTGGAGGAGGGCGTCCGCTTCCAGGTGCTCTCCCCGCTGGTGCGCGAGCGCAAGGGCGAGTTCGTCGACCTCTTCTCCGACCTCCAGACCAAGGGATACAGCCGGGCCCGGGTGGACGGCGCCACCGTCCAGCTCACCGACCCGCCCAAGCTGAAGAAGCAGGAGAAGCACACCATCGAGGTGGTCGTCGACCGCCTCACCGTCAAGGACAGCGCCAAGCGCCGCCTCACCGACTCGGTGGAGACCGCGCTCGGCCTCTCCGGCGGCATGGTCATCCTCGACTTCGTCGACCTGCCCGAGGACGACCCGCAGCGCGAGCGGATGTTCTCCGAGCACCTCTACTGCCCTTACGACGACCTGTCGTTCGAGGAGCTGGAGCCGCGCTCCTTCTCCTTCAACTCGCCCTTCGGCGCCTGCCCGGACTGCACCGGCATCGGCTCCCGGATGGAGATCGACCCCGAGCTGATCGTGCCCGACGAGCAGAAGTCGCTCGACGAGGGCGCCCTGTCACCGTGGTCCAGCGGCATGTCCAAGGGGTACTTCGACAAGCTGGTGCAGAGCGTCGCCAAGGAGGTCGGCTTCCGCACCGACATCCCGTACGCGGGCCTGCCCGCGCGCGCCAAGAAGGCGCTGCTCTACGGGCACAAGTCCGAGGTCCGGGTGGCGTACAAGACCCGGTTCGGCCGCGAGCGCTCGTACACCACGCACTTCGAGGGCGTGATCCCCTACGTCCGCCGCCGGCACAACGAGTCGGAGAGCGACTCCAGCCGCGAGCGCTTCGAGGGGTACATGCGGGCGGTGCCCTGCCCCACCTGTGAGGGCCGGCGGCTGAAGCCGATCGTGCTGGCGGTCACCGTGCAGGAAAGGTCGATCGCCGACGTCGCCGCGATGTCGATCAGCGACTGCGCCGAGTTCCTGGCCGGGATGAAGCTCGCCGCCCGCGACAAGAAGATCGCCGAGCGCGTCCTCAAGGAGGTCAACGAGCGGCTGCGCTTCCTGGTCGACGTCGGCCTGGACTACCTCTCGCTCAACCGCGCCGCGGGCACCCTGTCCGGCGGCGAGGCGCAGCGGATCAGGCTGGCCACCCAGATCGGCTCCGGCCTGGTCGGCGTGCTCTACGTCCTGGACGAGCCCTCCATCGGCCTGCACCAGCGGGACAACCACCGGCTGATCGAGACCCTGGTCCGGCTGCGTGACCTGGGCAACACCCTGATCGTCGTCGAGCACGACGAGGACACCATCAAGACCGCCGACTGGGTGGTGGACATCGGCCCCGGCGCCGGCGAGCACGGCGGCAAGGTCGTCCACTCCGGCTCCCTGAAGGAGCTGCTGGTCAACGAGGAGTCGCTGACCGGGCAGTACCTCTCCGGCAAGCGCTCCATCCCGACCCCGGCCGACCGCCGCCCGATCGACCGTGCGCGCCGGCTGACGGTGCACGGCGCCCGCGAGCACAACCTCCAGGACATCGACGTGTCCTTCCCGCTGGGCGTGCTCACCGCGGTCACCGGTGTCTCCGGCTCCGGCAAGTCCACCCTGGTCAACGACATCCTGTACACCCACCTCGCCCGCGAGCTGAACGGCGCCCGCAGCGTCCCCGGCCGCCACACCCGGGTGGACGGCGACGACCTGGTGGACAAGGTGGTGCACGTCGACCAGTCGCCGATCGGCCGCACCCCGCGCTCCAACCCGGCCACGTACACCGGCGTCTTCGACAACGTCCGCAAGCTGTTCGCCGAGACGATGGAGGCGAAGGTCCGCGGTTATCTGCCCGGCCGCTTCTCCTTCAACGTCAAGGGCGGCCGCTGCGAGAACTGCTCGGGCGACGGCACCATCAAGATCGAGATGAACTTCCTCCCGGATGTCTACGTCCCCTGCGAGGTCTGCCACGGCGCGCGGTACAACCGGGAGACCCTTGAGGTGCACTACAAGGGCAAGTCCATCGCCGAGGTGCTGGACATGCCGATCGAGGAGGCGCTGGACTTCTTCGAGGCGGTGCCCGCCATCGCCCGCCACCTGCGCACCCTCAACGAAGTCGGTCTGGGGTACGTCCGGCTCGGCCAGCCCGCCCCGACCCTCTCCGGCGGCGAGGCGCAGCGGGTGAAACTCGCCTCCGAGCTGCAGCGGCGCGCCACCGGCAGCACCGTCTACGTGCTGGACGAGCCCACCACCGGTCTGCACTTCGAGGACATCAGCAAGCTGATCAAGGTGCTCTCCGGGCTGGTCGACAAGGGGAACACCGTGATCGTCATCGAGCACAACCTCGATGTGATCAAGACCGCCGACTGGGTGGTGGACATGGGCCCCGAGGGCGGCAGCGGCGGCGGGCTGGTGGTCGCCGAGGGCACCCCCGAGCAGATCGCGGGCGTCCCGGCCAGCCACACCGGCAAGTTCCTGCGGGACATCCTCAGCCCGGACGCGGTCAGCGACGCGGCCGTGCCCGCGCCCAGGAAGCGGGCTCCGGCGAAGAAGGCGACCGCGGCGGCGAAGACAGCGAAGAAGGCCGTGGCTCCGCGCAAGCGCGCCGCCAAGGCATAGCCGGCGGGCGTCCCGGACGGCAGGTGTTCCCGGCTCCACGCGCGCCGGGGACATTGTCGCGGTATGCCGTCGCAAAGGCGTCCAGGTGCGGGACGTAAGGTACGGACCGCAAGACCGGTCATATCCCGCACCAGGAGCGCCCATGTCCACCGAACTGCCCGCCACCCGTCGGACCGTCCTTCGCGGCGCGGCCCTGGCCGGCGCCGTCGGAGCCGCCGGAGTCGGCCTCAGCGCGTGCGGCGGCAAGAAGAACGACTCCGCGGACGGCCCGACCAAGCCGGTGGACCTCGGCGCGTCCTCCGCGGTGCCGGTCGGCGGCGCCAAGCTCTTCCGCGACGACAAGGTGCTGGTGTCGCAGCCGACCCAGGGCACCTTCAAGGCGTTCAGCGCGGTCTGCACCCATGAGGGCTGCGTGCTCGACACGGTGGACGGCACCACCGCGTCCTGCCCGTGCCACGGCAGCGAGTTCAACGCCGAGACCGGCGCCGTCGTGCGCGGCCCGGCCCCGAAGGCGCTGCCGGCGGTGGACATCAAGGCGGTCGGCGGCAAGCTGACGGCGGGCCCCGCGACCTGACCGCTCCTGCCCCTGGATCGTCGTCTCCCGACAGTAGGGTGGAAGGCATGGCAGACCCCAGCAGCTATCGACCGAAGCCGGGCCAGATCCCCGACTCCCCAGGGGTCTACAAGTTCCGGGACGAGCACCGCCGGGTGATCTACGTCGGCAAGGCGAAGAGCCTGCGGCAGCGCCTGTCGTCGTACTTCCAGGACATCACCAACCTGCACCAGCGCACCGCCACGATGGTGACCACCGCGGCGTCCGTGGAGTGGACGGTGGTCTCCACCGAGGTCGAGGCGCTGCAGCTGGAGTACTCCTGGATCAAGGAGTTCGACCCGCGGTTCAACGTCAAGTACCGCGACGACAAGAGTTATCCGTCGCTCGCCGTGACGATGAACGAGGAGTTCCCGCGGGTCCAGGTGATGCGCGGGCCCAAGCGCAAGGGCGTGCGCTACTTCGGGCCGTACGCCCACGCGTGGGCGATCCGCGAGACCGTCGACCTGCTGCTGCGGGTCTTCCCGGTCCGCACCTGCTCGGCCGGGGTGTTCAAGCGTTCCGCGCAGATCGGCCGGCCCTGCCTGCTCGGCTACATCGGCAAGTGCTCCGCGCCCTGCGTAGGCCGGATCAGCCCGCAGGACCACCGTGAACTCGCCGAGGAGTTCAGCGACTTCATGGCCGGCCACACCGGCACCTACCTGCGCCGGCTGGAGCAGCGGATGAAGGACGCGGCCGCCGCCATGGAGTACGAACAGGCGGCCCGGCTGCGCGACGACATCGAGGCGCTGCGCCGCGCCATGGAGAAGAACGCGGTGGTGCTCGCCGACGCCACCGACGCCGACCTGATCGCGGTCGCCGAGGACGAACTCGAAGCGGCCGTGCAGATCTTCCACGTCCGCGGCGGCCGGGTGCGCGGGCAGCGCGGCTGGGTCACCGACAAGGTGGAGGCGGTCGACACCGCGGGCCTGGTCGAGCACGCCATCCAGCAGCTGTACGGCGACGAGCGCGGTGACGCGGAGCAGTCCGGCGGCAGCGGCGGCGTGCCCAAGGAAGTGCTGGTCCCGGCGCTGCCCGAGCCGGAGGAGCCGGTGGCGCAGTGGCTGGCCGAGCGGCGCGGTTCGCACGTCAGCCTGCGGGTGCCGCAGCGCGGCGACAAGAAGGACCTGATGGCCACCGTGCAGCGCAACGCGCAGCAGGCGCTGGCCCTGCACAAGACCAAGCGCGCCTCGGACCTGACCACCCGCTCCCGCGCGCTGGAGGAGATCGCCACCGCCCTCGACCTCGACACGGCGCCGCTGCGTATCGAGTGCTACGACATCAGCCACCTCCAGGGCGACGACGTGGTGGCGTCCATGGTGGTCTTCGAGGACGGCCTGGCCCGTAAGAGCGAGTACCGCCGCTTCCAGATCAAGTCGTTCGCCGGGCAGGACGACGTCCGGTCCATGCACGAGGTGATCACCCGCCGGTTCCGCCGCTACCTCCAGGAGAAGCAGCGCACCAGCGAGTGGGAGGAGCAGGAGGAGAACCCGCAGGACCAGCAGGGCCCGCCCGACGGCGGCCGGCAGCAGCCCGACGACCACGACCACGACCTGGCCGATCACCTGGCCGGGCACGGGCACGACCTGGCCGGGCACGGGCACGACCTGGCCGGATACGGGCACGACCTGACCGGGCACGACGACGCGGCGGAGCAGGACGAGGCGGTCGGCGGTCCGATCGACCCCGACACCGGGCGCCCCCGCAAGTTCGCCTACCCGCCGCAGCTCGTCGTGGTCGACGGCGGCCAGCCCCAGGTCGCCGCCGCGAGCCGGGCCCTGGCCGAGCTCGGCATAGACGACGTCGCGGTCTGCGGGCTGGCCAAGCGGCTGGAGGAGGTCTGGCTGCCCGGCGACGACGACCCGGTGATCCTGCCGCGCACCAGCGAGGGCCTGTACCTGCTCCAGCGGGTCCGCGACGAGGCACACCGCTTCGCCATCGCCTACCAGCGCAGCAAGCGCTCCAAGTCGATGAAGGCCGGCGCCCTGGACGCGGTGCCCGGGCTCGGAGCCACCCGCAAGCAGGCCCTGCTCAAGCACTTCGGCTCGCTGAAGCGGCTGCGCTCGGCGACCATCGCGGAGATCTGCGAGGTACCGGGGATCGGCCTTCGCACCGCGGAGACGGTCGCCGCCACCCTGGCGGCCGCGGCACCGGCCGGGCCGGCCGTGAACACCGCGACCGGAGAGATCATCGAGGACAGCGACGGGCAGTCCGCCGGGCCCGCGGCAGACCCGTCAGACCATCGGGGGAAGAGCAGATGAGCGAGCACGAAGAACCCAGGACCGCCACACCGGGCACCGGCAGCACCGGCAGCACCGGCAGCTCCGGCAGCTCCGGCAGCTCCGGCAGCTCCGGCAAGACCGGCTCCGGCGACGAGACCGGCACCACCGACGACATCCGCACCGCCGACGACATCCGCACCACCAACGGGAACAGCACCATCGACGAGAACACCGCCGACAACGGGACCAGCACCGACATGACCAGCGGCGCGACGGGGGAGACCCCGGCACCCATCCCCGAACTCGTGATCATCTCCGGCATGTCCGGAGCCGGCCGCAGCACCGCGGCCAAGTGCCTGGAGGACCTCGGCTGGTTCGTCGTGGACAACCTGCCGCCCGCCCTCATCCCCACCATGGTCGACCTCGGCGCCCGCTCCCAGGGGAACGTGGCACGGATCGCGGTGGTGGTCGACGTGCGCGGCCGGCAGTTCTTCGACAACCTGCGCGAGTCGCTCGCCGACCTCGCCACCAAGGGCGTCAAGCGCCGGGTGATCTTCCTGGAGGCGTCCGGCGACGCGCTGGTGCGGCGCTTCGAGTCGGTCCGCCGCCCGCACCCCCTTCAGGGCACCGGCCGGATCGTCGACGGCATCGCGGCCGAACGCGACCTGCTGCGCGAACTGCGCGGCGACGCCGACCTGGTGATCGACACCTCCAGTCTCAACGTGCACGAACTGCGGGCCAAGCTCGACGCCCAGTTCGCCGGTGACGAGGAACCGGAACTTCGGGCCACCGTCATGTCGTTCGGTTACAAGTACGGGCTTCCCGTCGACGCCGACCTGGTGGTGGACTGCCGCTTCCTGCCCAACCCGCACTGGGTGCCGGAGCTGCGTCCCTTCACCGGGCTCAACGACGAGGTGGCCACGTACGTGTTCAACCAGCCCGGCGCCAAGGAGTTCCTGGACCGGTACGCCGAGCTGCTGCACATCATCGCGTCGGGCTACCGGCGCGAGGGCAAGCGCTATGTGACCATCGCCGTCGGGTGTACCGGCGGCAAGCACCGCAGCGTGGCGATGTCGGAACGGCTCGCGGCGCGGCTGGCGGCGGACGGAGTGGAAACGGTGACCGTACACAGGGACATGGGGCGCGAGTGATCATGACGGGTAGGCGGCGGCGCCGCGGCGGCAAGGACGCCGCCTCGGGCCGCCGGTCCGGGGTACCGCCGAAGGTGGTCGCCCTGGGCGGCGGCCACGGCCTGTCCGCCTCCCTGGCCGCGCTGCGCCGGATCACCGGCGATCTGACCGCGGTGGTCACGGTCGCCGACGACGGCGGCTCCAGCGGGCGGCTGCGCGCCGAGATGGGGGTGCTGCCCCCCGGCGACCTGCGCAAGGCGCTGGCCGCGCTGTGCGGCGACGACGAGTGGGGGCAGACCTGGTCGCGGGTGCTCCAGCACCGCTTCGTCAGCGGCGGCGACCTGCACGGCCACGCGGTCGGCAACCTGCTGATCGTCGCGCTGTGGGAGCAGTTGAAGGACGAGGTCGCCGCCCTGGAGTGGGTGGGCCGGCTGCTGGGCGCGCACGGCAGGGTGCTGCCGATGTCGGCGGTGCCGCTGGAGTTGGAGGCGATCGTCCGCGGCCACGACCCGAAACTGCCCGACGCCGTGTCCACCGTACGGGGGCAGGCCACCGTCGCGTTGACGCCCGGCGAGGTGCAGGAGGTGCACCTGGTGCCCGCCGACCCGCCGGCGGTGCCCGAGGCGGTGCAGGCGGTGATGGACGCGGACTGGGTGGTGCTCGGCCCGGGTTCGTGGTTCTCCTCGGTCATCCCGCACCTGCTGGTACCGGAGTTGGCCGACGCGGTGGCCCAGACCAGGGCCCGGCGGGTGCTCACGCTCAACCTCGCGCCGCAACCCGGAGAGACCGAAGGTTTTTCTCCGCAGCGTCACTTGGAGGTTTTGGGCCGACACGCCCCTAAACTCACCATCGACGTGGTTCTCGCCGACGAAGCCGCCGTACCCGACCGGGACAGCCTGGAACAGGCCGCCCAGAAGTTGGGCGCAACGGTCGAACTGGCCCGGGTCGCCGCCCCCGACGGGCCGCGGCACGACCCCGAGTCGTTGGCGGCCGCGTATGACCGGATTTTTCGTATGCGTGGAAGGATCGGCCCATGGCGATGACGGCAGCGGTGAAGGACGAGATTTCCCGGCTCCCCGTCACCCGGACCTGCTGCCGCAAGGCGGAGGTCTCGTCGATCCTGCGCTTCGCGGGCGGCCTGCACCTGGTGAGCGGGCGGATCGTGATCGAGGCGGAACTCGACACCGGGATCGCGGCGCGCAGGTTGCGCAAGGACATCCTGGAGATCTTCGGGCACGCCTCCGACCTGGTGGTGATGGCCCCGGGCGGGCTGCGCCGCGGCAGCCGGTACGTCGTGCGGGTGGTGGCCGGCGGCGACCAGCTGGCCCGGCAGACCGGCCTGGTGGACGGGCGCGGCCGCCCGATCCGCGGGCTGCCCCCGCAGGTCGTCTCCGGCGCGACCTGCGACGCGGAGGCGGCCTGGCGCGGCGCCTTCCTCGCGCACGGGTCGCTCACCGAGCCCGGCCGGTCCTCCTCCCTGGAGGTGACCTGCCCCGGGCCCGAGGCCGCCCTCGCGCTGGTCGGGGCCGCCCGCCGGTTGCAGATCCCGGCGAAGGCCCGCGAGGTGCGCAACGTGGACCGCGTCGTGGTCCGCGACGGCGACGCGATCGGCGCGCTGCTCACCCGGCTCGGCGCCCACGACTCCGTGCTCGCCTGGGAGGAGCGGCGGATGCGGCGCGAGGTGCGCGCGACCGCGAACCGGCTCGCCAACTTCGACGATGCGAATCTCCGCAGGTCCGCTCGTGCGGCGGTGGCCGCGGGGGCGCGGGTGCAGCGCGCCCTGGAGATCCTCGGGGACGACGTCCCCGAGCACCTCGCCGCCGCCGGGCGGCTGCGGATGGACCACAAGCAGGCGTCCCTGGAGGAGCTCGGTTCCCTCGCGGAGCCGCCGCTGACGAAGGACGCGGTGGCCGGGCGTATCCGGCGGCTGCTCGCGATGGCGGACAAGCGTGCGTCCGATCTCGGGATGCCCGGCACCGAGGCCAACCTCACCGAGGAAATGGTCGGCTGACCCGTCCCCTCCCGGGCGGGGGTGCCCCTTCAGGGGCGCGGGGAACTGCGCGACCGGCCACCCACCGGCCGGTGGTCCGGATACCCGCCGTGGGGGGGGGGGGGCGCGGGCGCCCCGCCCCCCCCCCGCGGGGGGC
>NZ_JBFBIV010000138.1:0-15538 GCF_040702025.1 Streptomyces sp. NPDC088194
GCCGGTCGAGGTCGCCGCCGCCCTCGACCGGCGCTGACCGCGGGGTGGTGGGGGAGTGGCGCAGGTCACGGGAACGGCTTGCGGTCCGCGGAGAGGTAACGGGTGTGAGGGACACCGAAGATGAGGACGGCCTGCGCCGCCGGGTGCGGGCGGGGGAGCGCGACGCGTTCGCCGAGTTGTACGAGCGGTACGCGCGGACGGTCTACAACCACGCGCTGCGGCTGACCGGGGACTGGGCGGCGGCCGAGGAGGTCATGTCGGAGACGTTCCTGGCGGCCTGGCGGGTCCGGCAGCGGGTGGAGCCGGACGGCGGGTCGCTGCGGCCGTGGCTGCTGGGCATCGCGACGCACAAGGCGCACAACGCCAACCGCGGCAGGGGCCGCCGGCTGGCCTTCCTGGCCCGGCAGCCGGAGCCGCGGGCGGTCGCGGACTTCGCGCAGGAGACCGTGGGCCGCCTCGACGACGCCCGCCGGCTCGCCGCGGTGCACGCCGCGCTCGGCAGGCTGCGCAGGCATGAGCGCGAGGTGCTGGTGCTGTGCGTCTGGGAGGGCTTGGACTACGGCCAGGCCGCCGAGGCGCTGGGCGTCAAGGTCGGCACCGTGCGCTCGCGGCTGTCGCGCGCCCGGGCCCGGCTCGGCCGGCTGAGCGAGGAGGAGGCCGCGCGGACGGAACCGCGCCGCGGCCGCGGAGAGGGAACAGGCAGGGCCGTGTTCGCGGCCCTGCCCGTACGGGAGGAGACCCGATGAGCGACACCCCGTCCCGCCCCGGAACCGAGCGTTCCAGCGGCGATCGGACCGACGCCACCGAGTTGGCGCGGCTGCTGCCGCCGCCGGCGCGATGGGACCTCCCGCGCGAGCGCCACCTGCACCACAAGGAACTCCTGATGCAGCAGATCGACCACGACCTCGACAGTGCCCGCACGACCGAGGCCGCACCGGCCCCGCGCCGTACGCGCCGGCCGCGCCCCGCCGTACTTGCCTCGCTGACCGCCCTCGCCGTGGCCGGCGCGCTCACCGCCGGCCTGGCGACGCGCGGCGGCGGCCACGGGACCGCGGTCGCCCCGCGCGCCGGGGCACCCGCCGCCCAGCAGGCGTCCACCCTGCTCTACCGGATCTCCGACGTCGCCCTCGCCGGAGACGCGACCCCGGTCCGGGACGACCAGTTCGTGTACGTGAAGAGCATGACCGAGGGCGCGGACGAGACGAGCGGCACGGCGGTGCCCGGCGCGCTGCACACCAGGGAGATCTGGTCCTCGCAGGCGCGGGGACCGGTCAAGCGGATGGGCCTGGTCCGCGAGGAGGGCGAGACCTTTCCGATCAACGCGTCGCTCGGCGACACCGACGGCACGCCGCCCGGCTTCTCCCGCTCGACGTATCGCTGGCTCGCCTCGCTGCCCACCGACCCGAAAGCCCTGGTGGCGTACTTGTACGCCCACACGCCCGGGAATGCGGGGCAGGAGCAGGACCAGGCGGTGTTCGCAACGATCGGCGGGCTCATCGACGAGAGCGTGATGCCGCCGCGGACCGCCGCGGCCCTCTACAAGGCAGCGGCACTCATCCCCGGCGTCGTCACGGACCCGGGCGCGACGGACGCCACCGGCCGGCACGGCGTCGGCGTCCGCCGCGACGACACCCGCTACGGCCAGCGCACGGAGTGGGTGTTCGACGCGAACGACCTGTCCTACCTGGGCTCGCGCACCTATCTGCTCAAGGACACCGGGGAGGGCCGCAAGGGCACGATGCTCTCCGCCGACGCCGTGCTGGAGCGGGCGGTGGTGGACAAGGAGGGCGAGCAGCCCACGGCCGCGCAGGTCCGCCGGCCGCGGCCGGCCACGGCTCAGGGCTGACGCCGCCGGGGCGCCGGGTGGGGCCGGGCGAACGCCCCGCCCGGCGCCCCGGGCCGCCTGGCGGCGCTCGGCTACGGCAGGGAGGCGGCGACCGCCGCGCGGATCGGCGCGAGGTCCACGTCCGTGCCGATCGCGGCCTCGTCGGGAGCCCTGTCGCGGGACGGCTCGACGCCGAACAGGGCGCGGGTGAAGGCCGGGTAGACGGTACGGCCGAGCAGGTCGCGGGTGATCGCGGCGCCGGCCTCGGGCGTCAACCCCCGCCGCTCGGTGAGGTAGGCGGCCAGGCGCTCGTGGGCGGTGGCGAAGATCGCGTCGTAGTACCGGGCGGACGCCTCGGGGAGCCGGCCGGCCTCGGAGATGCCCAGCCGGCAGGTGCGCACCGTGGGCGTCCACACCAGCATCTGGAGGAAGCGGCCGCAGAACAGCACGACCGCCTCGGTGGTGTCGTCGCTGTAGTCGGCGGGCGTCCTGAGCTTGCCGAGGTACAGCTCGCGCACCAGGTCGACGACGGCGAGGAAGAGGTTGTCCTTGCTCTCGAAGTGCGCGTACAGGCTTCGCTTCGAGGTCTGGGCGCGGGCGGCCACGACGTCCATGGACGCGCGCTCGAAGCCCATCTCCAGGAAGACGTCCTTCGCCGTCCACAGGATGTGCTTCCGCAGTTCGTCACCGCGCTTCGCCATGCGGCGTCCTCTCTTGGTGCTGTTCCGGCCGCGAAGTAAACGGTACGGTAGAGTTTACTTCGCTCCTCGTTCTCCGTCACGTGTCACCGGTCGGGAGAGATACATGATCGTCGTCACCACACCCACAGGCAACATCGGCCGCCAGGTTCTCGGCGAGGTCCTCGCCCGGCGGCGCGAGCGGGGCGAGCGGGGTGAGCCGGTCCGGGTGATCGCACGTGACCCCTCCCGGCTCGCGCCCGACGTGCGCGGGCGGGTCGAGGTCGTCCAGGGCTCGATGACCGACCCCGAGGTGCTCGCCACCGCGTTCGCGGGCGCGGACAGCGTCTTCTGGCTGGTGCCGCCGTACACCGAGGGCGCCGAAGTCGCGGGCTACGCGGTGGACTTCACCCGGCCGGCCTGCGAGGCGATCAGCGCGCGGGATGTCCGGCGGGTGGTCGCGGTGACGGGCCTGGGCGCGCCCGCCGCCCCGCACGCGTCCGCCGGTCCGGGACTCGGTTCGCGGGCCCTGGACGCGCTGATCGAGAGCACCGGCGTGGCCTACCGGTCGCTGCGGATGCCCGCGTTCATGGAGAACCTGCTCCAGCAGCTCGGGCCGATCCGGGACCAGGGCGTGTTCTTCCTGCCGATCTCCGGGGACCGGCGGATACCGACCTGCGCCACCCGCGACATCGCCGCCGTCGCCGCCGAGTTGCTGCTCGACGGCTCCTGGGACGGCCAGGAGGGCGTGCCGGTGCTCGGCGCCGAGGACCTGTCGTACCGCGACATGGCGCGCGTCATGTCCGAGGTGCTGGGACGGCCGATCCGCTACCAGCAGGTCCCCGGCGAGGCGTTCAAGGCCCAGTTGACGCGGCAGGGCATGCCCGGGGCGTGGGCGCGGTCCGTCGTGGACCTGCTCGCGGAGGTCGACGCCGGGTGCTACGACGCCGAGCCGCGCACGGCGCGCTCCACCACGCCGACGACCTTCCGCCAGTGGTGCGAGGACGTCCTCAAGCCGGCCGTCGCGGGCTGAGCGCGGGCCTTCCGGCCGTACGTGCCCCGCGCTCAGCCGTGGGTCGGTGGCTACCAGGGCAGCGGGCCGTTGACGTCGAAGTACCCGCCGGTCGGGCCGTCGGGGCCGACCTGGGCCATGCGCACGATGATCTCCGCGCCCTGCTCGACGGTCTGGACGCCGGTGCGCCCGTTCAGGTCGGTCGCGGTGTAGCCGGGCTCCACCGCGTTGATCCGGATCTCCGGGAACGCCTTCGCGTACTGCACGGTGAGCGCGTTGACCGCGGTCTTCGACACCGGGTAGGCGACGCCGGGGTACGCGTGGGTCGGGGTGCCCTCGGCGGTGAGCCGGGCCAGCGAGCCCAGGCCGCTGCTGACGTTGACCACGACCGGCGCGGACGAGCGCCGCAGCAGTGGCAGGAACGCGTGGGTCACGCGCACCACGCCGAACACGTTCGTCTCGAACAGCGGCCGCATCGTGTCGACGGTGAGGTCCGCGGCGCCGATGATGCCGTTGTCCGCCGTCCGCGACTCGATGCCGGCGTTGTTGACCAGGACGTCGAGGCCGCCGTCGGCCTCGATCGCCTTCGCGGCGGCGGTGACGGACGCGTCGTCGGTCACGTCGATGACGACGGCCCGCGCGCCCAACTCCTCGGCGGCGCGCCGGCCGCGCTCGGGGTCGCGGCTGCCGACGTAGACGGTGTGGCCCGCTTCGACGAGCCGGCGGGCGGTCTCGCGGCCCAGCCCCTTGTTGGCTCCGGTGATCAGTGTGGTGGTCATGGGTCCAGGGTGCGGCAGGGCGCCGCGCGCAGCCAGGACCTCCTTGTCCTGGGTTGGGCGGGTCCCGGGGACGACGGGGGAGCGGGGCCGACGGGGGTGGCGGCGCGGTCAGGCGGCCGGGAGGACGTGGATGCCGCCGCCGTGGCTGTCGACCGTCACGGTGCGCGCGGAGCGGGGATCGACCCGGACGCCCACTTCCTTCCCGCCGCCGCCCGACTCCGCGTGCACCGCGTAGCCCTCGGACGGCAGGCGTACCTTGATGGCGCCGCCGGCGGAGTCCACGTCCACGTCGCGGGGCGCGTCGGTGAAGGAGAGCGACGCGCCGCCGCCGTGCGAGCGGACCGTCACGTCGGCGGCGGCGGTGCCGTCCGCGGTGACCTGCCCGCCCGCGCTGTCCACGGTCAGCTTCCCCGCGGCGCCGTGCACGGTGGTCGCGCCGCCGTGGCTGAGCAGTCGGGCGGCCATCGCCGCGGGCATCTGGAGGTGGTAGTCCACCCGGCACTTGTCGCCGTGCGTGCACGCCTTGCTGTCCAGGTCGAGCACGCCCCGGTCGACCGTGTGCGCGGTGGTGGGCCGCTTGCCGTCGTAGTGCACGGTCTCGGTCACCTTGACCTGGGTCGTGGCCGCCCCCGCGTCCACCAGGATCTTGCCGCCCGAACCGTCGAGCCGCAGCGAGGTGACGTGCCCGCCGACCGTGTACACCGACGTGGCGGTGTGGTCGTACGAGCCCGCGAGGTGACATCCCGTCAGAAGCAGTGCCACGCCGACCGCTCCGCCCCACACCAGGGCCGGGCGGGGGCGGGCGCGGGGGACGGGACTCGGCGGGAGGGATGCTCGCGGTGTCATGGTGACGGTCCTTCGGTCCGGGGCCAGTACAGGCGGTCGGACGCCGGCGTGTGCCGCACCCTCCCCGCTGCCCCGACGCTACGGCGGCGCCCCGCGGCCCCGGAATCCGGCGAACCCGCCGACCGATGGTGGGGATTGCCCCCGTGCCGTCAGCCCGCGAGGTCGGGCGCCAGCCAGACCGGGACGCCGCCCAGGAGCGTGTGCAGCCGGGCGGCCTCGGTGCGCAGGCGGGCCGACTCGTCGGGGTCGGGGGTGACCGTGGCCAGCGAGAGCAACGCCGGGGCGGTGCCGACCAGGTGGCCGAGCGCGACCCGAATCCGCAGGGACTCGGTGAAGCCGTGCCGGGCCTCGGCGAGGTCGCCCTCGGTGGCGGCGAGGCCGGCGAGGTGGCGCCAGGTGGAGGAGGTGAGGAGGGTGGCGCCGTGCGCGACCGCGCCCGCGTGGGCGCGGCGGTAGGCGGCGCGGGCGGCGGCCGGGTTCGCCGCGATGTTCTCGGCGACGAGGCCGCGCCGGAAGTCCAGCAGCGGGCGGCCGGGGGAGCCGGGCCCGAGCAGGGCGGCGCTGCGGCCGAACGCGGAGCGGGCCTCGTCAGCGCGGTCGCGTACCGAGAAGACGGTGGCGCCGTAGGCGAGGCAGCCGCGCTCGGAGGCGGCCGCACCGCGCTCCTCGTCGCTGCTCGCCAGCGCCTCGGCGGTACGCAGCGCGTCCTCCGCCTCGGCCCATCCGTCGACCTGGTAGAAACACGCCTCCACCAGGAGTTCCGCCCTGTTCAGTGCGGCTCCGGCGTCGTCGGCGGCGAATGGCGCGAGCAGTGCCGCGGCCTCCGCCCAGCAGCCGCGTGCCCGCAGCCGCCACACGTCCGGTACCCCGACCACCGATTCCGACAAGGCGGTGTCCGCCACAGCATCTCCCCCAAGCGCGTCTTCGAGCCAGTGCGAGCAAGTGCGTGTGTGCATGTATGCATGTGTGTGCCGTGCGCATGCGCAGTGGCGGAAGTCCAGCACGCGGAAGGGGCCCGCGCCAAGGGGTCGGAGATCACTTCTTGTGAACGGGATCACTTTCACGAGCGCACGAACGGCGCACGCGGGGCGCACACCACGGTCACAACGAGTGCCCGCGCGGCTCGTTCGGCGGGGAGCGGTCCGGGTCCGGCGCGGGGCGGGTCGGACGGCCCTCGGGCACCGGTTCGGCCGGTCCGCGGTGACGGGCCGGCTCGCCCCGGACCGGGTCAGCTCATCCGCAGCGCGAGGAAGAAGTCGAGCTTGTCCTCGAGTCGGGCCAGGTCCCGTCCGGTGAGCTGTTCGATCCGCCCGATCCGGTACCGGAGCGTGTTGACGTGCAGGTGCAGCCGGCTCGCGCACCGGGTCCAGGACCCGTCGCACTCCAGGAACGCCTCCAGCGTCGGGATCAGTTCGGCGCGGTGCCTGCGGTCGTACGCGCGCAGCGGGTCGAGCAGCCGGGCGGTGAAGGCGCGGCGCACGTCGTCGGGGACGAAGGGCAGCAGCAGGACGTGGGAGGCCAGTTCGTCGTGGCCGGCGACGCAGACCCGGCCGGGGCGGGCCGCGGCCACCCGGCGGGCGTGCCGGGCCTCCTCCAGCGCGCCGCGCAGCCCCTCGGGGGAGTCGACGGCCGCGCTCACGCCGATGGTCAGCCGGCCGTCCTCGGCCAGGCCCCGGGCGAGGGGACCGCGGACGGCGGCCAGCAGGAGGTCGGCCCGCAGCGCGACCGGCTCGCCGTCCGGGGGGTTGCCGCTGTCGCCGGAGGCGGGGGAAGCGGCGCTCGCGGGAGCCGCGGGGGCATGGCCCGGGGCTCGCTTCGCCGAGCCGCGTGAGCCCGCGGCGCCGGCGGCACCGGCGGAGGCGGGGGAGTTGGGGGAGTTGGGGGCGCCGGCAGGACCGGCGGAACCCGGGGAACCCGGCGAACCGGCCGAGCCGTCAGCGCCGGCGGGGGAGCCGAGGGCGCCGCGGCCCGCCGGCTCCAGCGGGACCAGCGCCATCGCCCGGTCCTCCGCGACCGCGACCGCCACCCGGTCGGCCGCTTCCGCGCCCGGCTCCGCCGGGTCCGCGAGCAACTCCTCCAGCAGCGCCCGCGCGACCGGCCCTGGGGGCGCCTCGGCGCCCGCGTCCGCCCAGTCCACCCGGGCCACCACGATCTGCCACTGCGGCGGAGCCCCGCCCCCGGGCAGCAGCACCGGCGCCGCCGCCCGCAGCCGCGCCCCGATCTCCGACGGTGCCGCACCGCCCCTGACCAGCTCGAACACTTCCGTGGCCAGCCGCCGACGCACCGCCCGCGAGGCGTCCCGCCGCTCCCGTTCCACCCCGATGAGCAGGGTCACCCCGCGCAGCAGCTCCAGCCGCTCGGCCGGCCACTCCCCGGCGTCCGCCTCGACCGCGAGGAACCAGTCCGACAGGACGGTGGCGCGCACGTCGGCGCCGGCGTCCGTGCCGGTCCGTACCGGGAACAGCGAGTACACCCGGCCGCTCTGCGCCGCGGTCCGGTACGGCGCCGGCCGTCCGGTACGGCTCGCGGCCTGCTGCGCGCCGGCCAGTTCGGCGCGGACCGGGGCGGGCAGCGGCTGCCCGGCGCCGGCGATCTCCCGGCCGGTCGAGGAGAGCACCCACGCCCGCAGGTCGAGGTCGCTGCCGAGCAGGTCGAGGACCGCCTCGGGCCCACCGCCGCCGGCCCCCGCCGACATCAGCCGCCGGTGCCGGTCCACCACCGCCGCGAGGTCCCCGGCCCGCTCGCCGGACACCTGCCGGACCACGTACTCGGTGATCGTGGCGAAGGCCACCCGCTCGTCGACCGAGAACAGCGGCAGCCGGTGCCGCGCGCAGGCGTCGACCAGGTCCTGCGGGATCGTGCCGATCCCGGCGTTGCCCGCGGCCAGCGCGGCCACCCCGGCGGTGGACAGCAGCCGTACGAAAGGCTCGGAGTCGGCCGGTCCGTGCCGCCACGCGAGCCCGGTGAGCACCAGCTCGCCACCGGTCAGATAGCGGCTCGGGTCGCGCAGGTCAGTGGTCATCACCCCGCGTACGGTCCGGTCCAGCTCGTCCTCGCCGCTGAGCAGCCGCAGACCGAGTGCGTCGGTGTCCAGCAGTGCGCTCAGCCGCATCGTCCTCGCCTCGTCCTTGCTCGCCGGCCCCGCGGGCCCGTCGCCCGTCGTCCGCCGCCGTTCGTGCCGGTGCCACACCGTCCGTGCCGGCGCCACGCCGTCCGGTCGCCGCGTCCGCCCGGTGCCGCGCCGTCCTGGGGGTCGGGTGCCGGTGATCACCGGCACCACTCGCGAAGTGTGCTGCACGCGTGTTGCCGGTGGGATGCGGCGACGTTTCGCGACAGCCCCTTTCGGAGGAATGTACAAGACCTACCTGTTGGCCAGCCAAGTGCTTCATGTGTTCGGTGACTGCACCCGAACGGCCCCGCGGCCGTGTACTGGCCGCACGCCGCGTGTACAGGACATGAACAGCCCCGCACGAGCAGCCCCGCATGGACCGCCCCGCCGAGCATCCGCCGAGCATCCGGAGCAGGACGAGCATCCGGATCAGCCGAGAAGAGAATCCCCATGGAATTCCTGCGCCCCGCCACCTGGCAGGAGGCGCTCGCCGCAAAGGCCGAGCACCCAGCGGCCGTGCCCATCGCCGGTGGCACGGACGTGATGGTCGAGATCAACTTCGACCACCGCAGGCCCGAGTACCTGCTGGACCTGAACCGCATCACCGAACTCCAGGAGTGGGAGACCGGCGCGGACACCGTGCGCTTGGGCGCGTCCGTCCCCTACACGAAGATCATGGAGCACCTGCGCACCGAACTGCCGGGGCTGGCGCTCGCCTCCCACACCGTGGCCTCCCCGCAGATCCGCAACCGCGGTGGCGTCGGCGGCAACCTCGGCACCGCCTCCCCGGCCGGCGACGCCCACCCGGCGCTGCTGGCCGGCGGGGGCCAGGTCGAGGCCGAGTCGGTCCGCGGCACCCGGATGATCCCGATCGACGACTTCTACCTCGGGGTGAAGCGCAACGCGCTGGCGCCCGACGAGCTGATCAGGGCCGTGCACCTGCGCCGGGCGAGCGGCCCGCAGCAGTTCTCCAAGGTCGGCACCCGCAACGCCATGGTGATCGCGGTGTGCGCCTTCGGGATCGCGCTGCACCCCGACACCCGCACCGTACGCACCGGCATCGGCTCGGCCGCGCCGACCCCGATCCGGGCGAGGACCGCCGAGGAGTTCCTGGCCGCCGCGCTGGACGAGGCCGGGCTGTGGGACAGCCGCGGACCCGTACCGCCTTCGGTGGCACGGCAGTTCGCCGACCTGGTGGCCGGGGCCGCCAACCCGATCGACGACGTGCGCGGCACCGCGTCGTACCGCAGGCACGCGCTGGGCGTGATGGCCCGCCGCACCCTGGGGTGGACCTGGCAGGAGTACCGCGGCGACCAGAGGAGTGCGTCATGCGCGTGACGATGACCGTCAACGGCCGCCCGCAGGAGGCGGACGACGTGTGGGAGGGCGAGAGCCTGCTGTACGTCCTGCGCGAGCGGATGGGGCTGCCGGGCTCCAAGAACGCCTGCGAGCAGGGCGAGTGCGGCTCGTGCACGGTCCGCCTCGACGGCGTGCCGGTCTGCTCCTGCCTGGTCGCCGCCGGGCAGGCGCAGGACCGCGAAGTGACCACGGTGGAGGGCCTGTCCGGCCCGGACGGCGAACTGTCCACCGTCCAGCAGGCGTTCGTCGACGCGGGCGCCGTGCAGTGCGGCTTCTGCACGCCCGGACTGCTGGTCGCCGCCGACGAGTTGCTGGAGCGCAACCCGGAACCGTCCGACGGCGACATCCGCGAGGCGCTGTCGGGCAACCTGTGCCGCTGCACCGGCTACGAGAAGATCCTCGACGCGGTCCGCCTGGCGGCCGCCCGTACCGAACAGGCGGTGTGACCGTGGCCGACCAGTACCGTACGGCGAACCTCCCGCGCGCCGACCGGGGGACCGGCACCGCCCGGGCGCCTCGCGCCGCCGCCGTGCCCGGGCGCGCTCCGACCAGCCTCACCCAGGGCACCGGCGCCGCCGGCACCAAGGGCGGCATCGGCGAGTCCACGCTGCGCCCCGACGGCATCCTCAAGGTCACCGGCGAGTTCGCGTACTCCTCCGACCTGTGGCACGAGGACATGCTGTGGGGCTACACGCTGCGCAGCACCGTCGCCCACGCCACGATCCTGTCCATCGACACCGGCGAGGCGCTGGCCACCTCCGGCGTCTACGCGGTGCTCACCTACGACGACCTGCCCACCGAGGTCAAGAACTACGGCCTGGAGATCCAGGACACCCCGGTGCTCGCGCACGGCAAGGTCCGCCACCACGGCGAACCCGTCGCCCTGGTCGCCGCCGACCACCCCGAGACCGCCCGCCGGGCCGCCGCGAAGATCCGGATCGAGTACGAGGAACTGCCCGTCATCACCGACGAGGCGTCCGCGACCGCGCCCGACGCGATCCTGGTGCACGAGGGCCGCGACGACCACCACAGCGGGCACGTCCCGCACCCCAACGTGGTGCACCGCCAGCCGATCGTGCGCGGCGACGCCGACGCCGCGGCCGCCCGCGCCGACGTGGTGGTGCGCGGCGACTACGTCTTCGGCATGCAGGACCAGGCGTTCCTCGGCCCCGAGTCGGGCCTGGCGGTGCCGGCCGAGGACGGCGGCGTCGACCTGTACGTCGCCACCCAGTGGCTCCACTCCGACCTGCGGCAGATCGCCCCGGTGCTCGGCCTGCCCGAGAGCAAGGTCCGGATGACGCTCTCCGGCGTCGGCGGCGCCTTCGGCGGCCGTGAGGACCTGTCGATGCAGATCCACGGCTGCCTGCTGGCGCTGCGTACCGGCAAGCCGGTGAAGATCGTCTACAACCGCTTCGAGTCGTTCTTCGGCCACGTCCACCGCCACCCCGCCCGGCTCCACTACGAGCACGGCGCCACCCGCGACGGCAAGCTCACCCACGTCCGCTGCCGGATCGTGCTGGACGGCGGCGCCTACGCCTCCGCCTCGCCGGCCGTCGTCGGCAACGCCGCCTCGCTGTCGATCGGACCGTACGTCGTCGAGGACGTGGACATCGAAGCGCTCGCGCTCTACACCAACAACCCGCCCTGCGGCGCCATGCGCGGCTTCGGCGCGGTCCAGGCGTGCTTCGCCTACGAGGCGCAGATGGACAAGGTCGCCGCCGAACTCGGCCTCGACCCGGTCGAGTTCCGGCAGCGCAACGCCATGGAGCAGGGCACGATCATGCCGACCGGGCAACCGGTCGACTCGCCCGCGCCGGTCGCCGAACTGCTGCGCCGGGTCAAGGCGATGCCGCTGCCGCCCGAGCAGCAGTGGCGTACCACCGAGGGCGCCGACGTCCGCGCGCTGCCCGGCGGCCTGTCCAACACCACGCACGGCGAAGGCGTCGTCCGCGGGATCGGCTACGCGGTCGGCATCAAGAACGTCGGCTTCTCCGAGGGCTTCGACGACTACTCCACCGCGCGGGTGCGGATCGAGGTCATCAACGGCGAACCGGTGGCGACCGTGCACACCGCGATGGCCGAGGTCGGGCAGGGCGGCGTCACCGTACACGCGCAGATCGCCCGCTCCGAACTCGGCGTCACCCAGGTCACCATCCAGCCCGCCGACACCCGGGTCGGCTCGGCCGGTTCCACCTCCGCCTCCCGGCAGACCTACATGACCGGCGGCGCGGTGAAGAACACCTGCGAGGCGGTACGCGAACGGGTGCTGGAGATCGGCCGGCGCAGGTTCGGCACCTACCACCCGGCGTGGGCCACCGCCGAACTGCTGCTGGAGGACGGCAGGGTCGTCACCGACGGCGGCGAGGCGCTGGCCGACATCGCCGACGTCCTGGAGGGCGAATCCGTCGACCTGGAACTGGAGTTCAGGCACCGCCCGACCCAGGCGTTCGACCTGCGCACCGGACAGGGCAACGGCCACGTCCAGTACAGCTTCGCCGCGCACCGCGCCGTGGTCGAGGTCGACACCGAACTCGGCCTGGTCAAGGTGGTCGAACTCGCCTGCGCGCAGGACGTCGGCAAGGCGCTCAACCCGCTGTCGGTGGTCGGCCAGATCCAGGGCGGCACCACGCAGGGCCTCGGCGTCGCCGTCATGGAGGAGATCGTGGTCGACCCGAAGACCGCGAAGGTCCGCAACCCGTCCTTCACCGACTACCTGATCCCGACCATCCTCGACACCCCGACGATCCCCGTCGACGTGCTCGAACTCGCCGACGACCACGCCCCGTACGGGCTGCGCGGCATCGGCGAGGCGCCCACCCTGTCCTCGACTCCCGCCGTGCTCGCCGCCATCCGGCAGGCGACCGGCCTGGAGCTGAACCGAACCCCGGTCCGGCCGGAACACCTCACCGGATCGTAGGGCCCGGGGCCGGCCGCACCACGGGCCGAGCCCCGGACCCCTCTCTTGTTCGCCTCGGGCCGTCCCCCGGGTCGTGCAGGCCGCGCCTGAAGGGGCGCTATCCCAAATCCCGTTCCGCGAGCCGCGGGCGGGTGCCCCTGTGAACCTTGGGAGTTGGCTACACATGACCCAGACACCCGTAGAGCCGCAGACGGCGGCGGAGGACGCGGGCCCCGGCTCACGCGTGCCCGCCGGCAGATCGTGGCTCGACCGGTACTTCCACATCTCCGACCGAGGGTCGTCGATCCCCCGCGAAGTGCGCGGCGGCATCACCACCTTCATGGCGATGTGCTACATCCTCCTGCTCAACCCGCTGCTGCTGTCTGGCCCGGACGCGCATGGCGTCAAGCTCGCGCACGCGGCCCTGATCACCGCCACCGCGCTGGCCGCGGCGGTCTCCACGCTGCTGATGGGCTTCTTCGGCAAGGTCCCGCTGGCGCTGGCCGCCGGCCTGAGCGTCGCCGGCGTGATCTCCACCCAGGTCGCGCCGCACATGACCTGGCCGCAGGCGATGGGCATGTGCGTGATCTACGGCGCGGTGATCGTGCTGCTGGTGGTCACCGGGCTGCGCGAGATCGTGATGAACGCGATACCGCTGCCGCTCAAGCACGGCATCACCATCGGCATCGGCATGTTCATCGCGCTGATCGGCCTGGTCAACGCCGGGTTCGTCGGCAAGGGCGACCCGCACGGCACCTCCCCGGTGGCGCTGGGCGGCCCCGACGGGAAGCTGTCGGGCTGGCCGGTGCTGCTGTTCTGCGTGACGCTGCTGCTGATCTTCATGCTCCAGGCCCGCAACATCCCCGGCGCGATCCTGATCGGCATCGTGACCGGCACGGTGCTCGCCGTCGTCGTCAACGCGGCCGGCCACCTCACCGCGGCCGACTGGGGCGGCACCGCGCCCAAGCTCCAGGGCAGCGCGGTGTCCATGCCGGACTTCTCGCTCTTCGGACACGTGGAGTTCGGCGGCTGGGGCTCCATCGGCGGCATGACGGTCGGCGTGATCGTCTTCACGCTGGTGCTCGCCGGGTTCTTCGACGCGATGGCCACCATCATCGGCGTCGGCACCGAGGCCGGGCTCGCCGACGAGCGCGGCCGGATGCCGGGCCTGTCCAAGGCGCTGTTCATCGACGGCGCCGGCGGCGCGATCGGCGGTGTCGCGGGCGCCTCCGGGCAGACCGTCTTCATCGAGTCCGCGACCGGCGTCGGCGAGGGCTCGCGCACCGGTCTGTCCTCGGTGATCACCGGTGTGCTCTTCGCGCTCGGCCTGTTCTTCACCCCGCTCGCCCAGATCGTGCCCGGCCAGGTCGCCGCCGCCGCGCTGGTGGTGATCGGCGCGATGATGATGGGCAACGCCCGGCACGTCGACTGGTCCGACCGGTCCGTGGCCGTCCCGGTCTTCATGACCGTGGCACTGATGCCGTTCACGTACTCCATCACCGCCGGCGTCGGCGCGGGCGTCGTCTCCTACACCGCGATCAAGGCCGCGCAGGGTAAGTGGCGCGAGCCCGGGGTCTTCATGTGGGTCCTCACCGCCGTCTTCACCGTCTACTTCGCCCTGCACCCCATCGAGAGCTGGCTCGGCGTCAAGTAGCCGCATCCCGCCCAAGGAGTTGAACCGCCATGCTGGACATCGCAACCGAGTTGCACCGCTGGTGCGGGCGCGGTCGGCCGTTCGCCGTCGCGACCGTGCTCGCCACCGGCGGCAGCGCCCCGCGGCAGCCCGGCGCCGCACTCGCCGTGGACGGCGACGGCACCGCGGTCGGCAGCGTGTCCGGCGGGTGCGTCGAGGGCGCCGTCTACGAACTGTGCCGCGAGGCGCTGTCCGGCGACGGCCCCCCGACCGTGGTGCAGCGCTTCGGCTACTCCGACGAGGACGCCTTCGCGGTCGGTCTGACCTGCGGCGGCGTGATCGACATCCTCGTCCAGCGGATCGATCCCGGGGTGCGGCCCGAGATCGTCCGCGCGCTGGCCGCCGCCGCCTCCGGTGAGGCGGCGGCGGTCGCCCGGATCGCCGCCGGCCCCGCGGAACTCCTCGGCCGCGCGCTGCTGGTGCGCACCGACGGGTCGTACGACGGCTCGCTCGGCGACGGCCCGCGGGATCGTACGGCCGCCGGGCAGGCGCACGCGATGCTCGCGGCCGGGCGCACCGGCACGGTGCAGATCGGCGCCGACGGCAGCCGGTGCGGGCAGCCGCTGACGCTGCTGGTCGAGTCGAGCGTGCCGCCGCCGCGGATGCTCGTGTTCGGTGCGATCGACTTCGCGGCCGCGCTGGTCCGGGCGGGGAAGTTCCTCGGGTACGACGTGACCGTCTGCGACGCGCGGCCGGTGTTCGCCACGGCCGGGCGCTTCCCCGAGGCCGACCGGGTCGTGGTGGAGTGGCCGCATCGCTATCTCGACGCGGAGGTGGCGGCCGGGCGGGTCGACCCGCGCGCCGTGCTGTGCGTGCTCACGCATGACGCGAAGTTCGATGTGCCCTTGCTGGAGCGGGCGTTGCGCCTTCCGGTGGCCTACGTCGGCGCGATGGGATCGCGCCGCACCCACCTCCAACGGCTCGACCGCCTCCGCGAGGCCGGGCTGCCCGAGGCCGCGCTCGACCGGCTGCGGTCCCCGATCGGGCTCGACCTCGGCGCGCGCACTCCCGAGGAGACTGCGCTCTCCATTGCCGCGGAGGTCGTCGCGCTCCGCTACGGTGCCACCGGCCGCCCCCTCACGGGTGCGCACACCCCCATCCACGCGGTGGCCTGACCGGCGGCAACTGGACCCTCCAGGGTGCCCCTGTCCGGCCGCCCCGGGACCACCCGCCGGTGGTGGGCTGGTCGCGCAGTTCCCCGCGCCCCTGGATGTGCTCGGGTCCTTGCGTGGTGGGTTCTCTCTGGGGTGCCCCGCCGCATGGCGACCGAAGAAGACTCGACGACACGAATACGACGGCGTCCCCCGCGTATCGCCGCCGACCATCCGCACTACAGCGCCCG
>NZ_JBFBIV010000139.1:0-15480 GCF_040702025.1 Streptomyces sp. NPDC088194
GAAGGTCGTCAAGACCTGGGACACCTCCTGGGACCTGACCAAGGTGATGCCGCTGAAGATCCGGGCGTTCCCGGACTGGAACGCCGGCAGGCCCGCGCGGGCTCGGCCTCCTGCTCGTCGGCCACGGCGGGCGACTGCTCGGGGGCGGTGCCGCGACGGCGGCGACGGCGCCGGGGGGTGCGGTCGTCGTCGGCCTCGGTGTCGGCCTCCGCGCTCTCGTCGGAGGTCGCGGCCGGCTCGGCGGCAGCGGCGGGTGCGGCCTCCGCGGGGGCGCCGGCCTCGGGGGCCTGGAACACCGGCGGCTGGAAGACCGCGACGGCCGGGCGGGTGGCGCGGCGGCGGCCGCGGGTGGGCGCCTCCTCGGCGGGCTCGGCGGCGGCGTCGGCCGCGGGCGCGCCGCTGGTCTCGGCGGTCTCGGTGCGCACGTCGATCGTGATGGACTCGACGGGAATCCCGAAGGCCGCGGCGAGGGCGTCGGCGGCCTCGGCGGTCGCGTCGGCGACGGTCTCGCCGTAGCCGCGGATCTCGTACGCGTCGTCGATCTCGACGCCCCAGCCGTCACCGTCGCGCAGCGCCCGGCCGGTGTACGGGTGGTGGCCGGTGGCGTCCTCGCGGGGCGCGAGCGCGCCGGGCTTCAGCCGCCGCAGGCCGTCGCCGGCGGAGAAGGTCGGTACGGCGGCGCCCTTGCGGCCGCGGCGGCGGGAACGGCCGCCGCTCTGCTGCTCGTCGGCGGCCGGCGCGGGTGCCGGTGCGGCAGCCGGTGCGGGCGCCTGCTCCGGGGCGGGCTCGGGGGCCGGCGCGGGAGCGGCGGAGCCGCGGGTGGCCCGGCGGCGGGTGCGCGCGGGGGCGGCGGGGGCCTCGTCGGCGGGGGCGCTGGCGGGGGCCTCCGCTGCGGGGGTCGCGGGGGCGGCCGGGGTCTCGGCCTCCTCGGCCGGGGCCGGGGCCGGGGTACCCGCGGGCGCGGTCGCCTTGCGGGTGGCGCGGCGGCGCGGGCGGGCGGGCGCCGCGCTCTCGTCGGCGGCGGGCGCGCTCTCCTCCGCGGCGGCGGGGGTGGCGGGGGTGGCGGCGGCCGGGGCGGTCACCGTCTCGGCGGCCGGGGTCTCCTCGGCAGCGGCAGGCGCACCCGCCGGAGCGGTCGCCTTACGCGTGGCACGACGACGCGGACGCGCCGGAGCGGCCTCCGCCTCACCCTCGGCAGCGGGCTTGTCCTCCGTGGGAGCGGCCTCGGCGGCCGGGGTCTCCTCGGCAGCGGCAGGCGCACCCGCCGGAGCCGTCGCCTTACGCGTGGCACGACGACGCGGACGCGCCGGAGCGGCCTCCGCCTCACCCTCGGCAGCAGGCTTGCTCTCCGTGGGAGCGGCCTCCGCGGCCGGGGTCTCCTCGGCCGGGGCCGCGGCGGCGGTCTTGCGGGTGGCGCGGCGGCGGGGTGCGGCCGGGGCCGCCTCTTCCGTGCCTGCGGCGCCGGACGTGTCGGTGGCGGTGTCCGCTCCGGGCGGGCCCGCCGGGCGGGACGCGGCGCGACGGCGGCGGCGGGGTGCCGCGCTCTCGTCGGCCGCGGCGCCGGAGGAAGTGGTGTCCGGGGTGGAACCCGGGGTGGTCTCGTCGTTGTCGGGCATTCGGGCAGTGCTCCCGTCGTGCCCCCGGGCGCCGCGCCTGGAGTTCCGGGGTCGGCGGGCCGCTTGGGTCGCGGTGGCCGTCCTCCGGGGGCGCGGGCGCCGCACGGGGGCTGCTGTCTCGCTCATCGGCCCGCCCCGGTGGGGGGCCGACGAAAGTCTCGTGTGGTCAGCGTCGCCGGACCCGGGTGGCTCCCTGGTGCGTCGGCAACGCGTCGACGCCGTACCTAGGCGGAACCGGCAGGTACCGCCACAGCGTCGCGATCTGGCGCGAGCGGGTCGGTGACCGTGCCGGACTCCTCGTCGAGCGGCCCCTGCGCCAGCCTGGTCACCGCTACGGGGACCGGCGGCGCGAGGTCGGCCGTCGCATGGAGGCCGGACAGTACGTCGTCGGGTCGCACGGCAGGTGTCAGGTGTCGTACAACCAGGCGCAGTATCGCACAGGCGCCGCTCCGCGGCGCGCCGGGACCCGGATCTGCCGCGTCCGTGTCCGCCGCACCGGCCGCCGCGTCGGCCGCGGAGACGACCTCGAACCGCGCGACGGCGGCCCGGCAGTCGAAGGTGCGGACGCCGTTCTTGGTGGTGCGCTGTACTTCCACGGTCTCGGCGGCGAGGAACGCGGCGACGGCCCGGCGGGCCTCGTCGGGCTCGACGCCGTCGAGCCTGAGCTGCCACACCGACGCCTCCAGCCGCTCGGCCAGGCCCGACGTGCGGGCGTCGACCGCCTCGATGACGTCGAGGCCGGTGGGCAGCGACTCGTCGAGCAGCAGCCGGAGTTGCTCGGGGTCGCGCGGTGCGGCGAGCGCGATCTCCAGATACTCCGCCTCGCTGCCGACGCCTGTCGGCGCGGCGTTCGCGTATGACACCTTCGGATGCGGGGTGAACCCGGCCGAGTACGCCATCGGCACCTCGGCGCGGCGCAGGGCCCGCTCGAAGGCGCGCTGGAAGTCGCGGTGGCTGGTGAACCGGAGGCGGCCGCGCTTGGTGTACCGCAGGCGGATGCGCTGCACCGCCGGTGCCGGCGGCGGGCCCTCTGGCTGTCGCTTGCCCAGTGTCGCTCAGTCCTTCGTGTCGGGTCGTGTACCACGCGCCCGCGTGCCCATTCCGGCGCACCCGGGCGTCCCTGCACCTCCAAGGTTACGCCGCATGCCACAGGCCCCGCGCCGCCCGCGATCCGGCCTGTGGACAACCGCCCGCCCGCGGTCGCGACGACGCCTCCCGTACACCTGCTCCCCCGCCCGCCCCATCCGGTGCCCGGCGCCCCCGCCCGCCGCCCACCGACCCGCGCGGCTTCCGCCGCTGTTCATCCCGCGCTCCCTCCCTCGCCATCATGGTCTCGTATTCATAACGGGTCTGGACCCAAATTCCGGGCGGCGGGTATCCCGTCCGCACCCGCTCGCCGCCGCCCGCGTACCCACCCAGCAAGGAGCCCAGCCCGTGACCTCCCCCTTCGTGTCCCGCCGCGCGCTGCTCGGCGGCGCCGCCGGCGCGGCCGCGCTGACCGCGTTGCCGATCAGCGTGCGGCAGGCGCTCGCCGCACCCGCCCGCCCCGGCCGGCTGGAGGACATCCAGCACGTCGTGGTCCTCATGCAGGAGAACCGCGCCTTCGACCACTACTTCGGCACCATGGCCGGCGTCCGCGGCTACGGGGACCGCACCGCCGTGCGCGGCGTCAACGGCCGGCCCGTCTGGGACCAGCCGGACCCCTCCCGCCCCGAGGGCTACCTGGCACCGTTCGCGATGGACGCCGCCCACACCAGCGCCTACCAGCAGGGCGCTGCCGCGTTCGGCTACGGCGACAGCATGAACGCCCGCAACGACGGCATCGGCGACGGCTACGTCACCCGGCGCGACAGCGGCCGGCTCGGCCAGGGCTACTACGCCCCCGCCGACATGCCCTTCTACAACGCGCTCGCCTCGGTCTTCACCATCTGCGACAACTACCACGCCTCGATCGAGACCAGCACCAACCCCAACCGCGAGCACTTCATGACCGGCACCAGCGGCGGCAGCCTCCGCGAGTTCCCGGTCATCGACAACACCGAGGTGTCCGCCGGCTACGAGTGGACGACGTACGCGGAGCGGCTGCAGGCGGCCGGGATCAGCTGGAAGACCTACCAGGCGCAGGAGAACTTCGACGACAACGCGCTCGCCTGGTTCTCCGCCTTCCACCAGGCGAAGCCCGGCCAGCCGCTGTACGACCGCGGTCTGGCCCGGGCCGGTGACGCGGCGAACGCCGGCAACCCGTGGGCGATGGGCGACGCGCTGGTGGCGGCGTTCGGCGCCGACGTGGCCGCGGACGCGCTGCCGCAGGTGTCCTGGCTGGTGGCGCCGGCCGCGCTGTCGGAGCACGCCAGCTACGCGCCGCCGGACGGCGAGAACCTGACCGCGCGGCTGCTGGCGGCGCTGGCCGCGAAGCCCGAGGTGTGGGCGAAGACCGCGTTCTTCCTCACCTACGACGAGCACGGCGGCTTCTTCGACCACCTGCTGCCGCCGGTGCCGCCGCTCGCGGCCGGCCGCGGTGACTCGACGGTCTCCACCGACGGCGAGGTCGTGGTGCGGGTGGCCAAGGGCGGCAGCACCTTCTACCGGGTGGTGGACCAGCGCGGCCGCTACCGGGTCGCGGCCACCGACGGCACCCTGAGCTGGTCGCCGAACCTGCCCGCCGGGGAGACCGTGACCGCGGGGCCGTTCCCGCTGGGGCTCGGCCTGCGGGTGCCGATGATCGTGGCCTCGCCGTGGACCCGCGGCGGCGCGGTCGACTCGACCGTCTTCGACCACACCTCCGTGATCAAGTTCCTGGAACGGCGGTTCGGGGTGCACGAGCCGAACATCAGCGCCTGGCGGCGCGCGGTGACCGGCGACCTCACCTCGGCCTTCGACTTCTCCGGCGACGAGCCGCGGTGGCCGTCGCTGCCGGACACCAGCGGCAACCGGCAGAAGGTCACCGACACCGGCAAGCTGCCCGCGCCGACCGTGCCGAGCCCGCAGGTGCGGCCGGTGCAGGCGCGCGGCACCCGCACCGCGCGCGCGGTGCCGTACACGCTGAGCACCCGGGGGCGGCTGCGCGGCGGCGCTCTGGAGCTGGACTACGCCAACTCCGGTACGCAGGCCGCGGTGTTCGCCGCCTACCCGGCGCCCGGGGTGAAGCCGCGGTTCTTCACCGTCGGCGCCCGCAAGCGGCTGTCGGACTCCTGGAAGGTCGGCGCCGACGGCTACGACCTGCGGGTGCACGGCCCCAACGGCTCGCTGTGGCACTTCCGCGGCGGCCAGGGCGACACGTCGGAGGCGGTGTTCACCGAGGACGTCCACCGCCGCGAGCTGCGGGTCGAGCTGCGCAACGGCGGCCGCCGCGCCCGCACCTTCACCGTCGGCGACCTCGCGTACGGCGGCGGCACCCACGAGGTGCGGATCGACGGCGGCCGGACCCGTACGGTGACGCTGCCGGTGGCCCGCGAGGGCTGGTACGACGTGGCGGTCGGCGCCGGGGACGACCTGTTCTGGCTGCGCCGGGCGGCCGGGCGGCTGGCCGACGGACGGCAGGGCGTCACCGACCCGGCGATGGGGCTGCCGGACGCGCTCGTCGCCGAGGTCGCGCTCGCCTCCGGCTCGACCACGGTCGACGAGCCGGTGGTGGTGCCGGGCACCCCGGCCACGGTGTCGGCGGTGCTCACCGCGCCGGACGCGGCGGTCGACCGGATCGAGGCCGCGCTGGTGGTGCCGACCGGCTGGTCGGTGCGCACGCTCGCCGCCCCGCCGCAGCGGCTCGCGCGCGGCGCCTCGGCCACGGTGCGCTGGCAGGTCACCGCGCCGGCCGCGCTGCCGTCCGGTACCACCGCACGGGTGCTGGCGAACGTACGCGGCCGGGCCGGATCGCGGGTGGCGCTCGCGGACGGCGAGGTCGCCGCGCGCACCGCGCCCTCGATGAAGGGCTACCTGCTCGGGGAGGACTTCGAGTCGCTGGCCGGGCAGTTGAAGCCGGCGGTGAACCTGAACGTGCCGGCGGGCGTGCTCGGCTGGACCGCGACCCCGCCGGCCGGCTGGTCGGTGACGAACGCGCCGGGCATGCCGCAGGGCACCGCGGAGGAGCAGGGCTGGTCGTTCATGACCAAGCGGTTCTGGCTCGCGTCCGACAGCCAGGACCGCGGGAACTTCACCCGCGGGCTGGGCATCGTCGCGGTCGCCGACCCCGACGACTGGGACGACACCGGATCACCGTCGTCGAAGGGGCGGTTCGACTCCACGCTCAGCTCGCCCGCGGTCGCGATCCCGTCCGGTACGGCGGAGTTGTACCTCGGCTTCGACTCGCACTACCGGCAGGAGGCGCCGCAGACCGCCACGGTCACGGCCGCGTTCGACACCGGCGAGGAGACGGTGCTGCTCACCTACAGCGGCGCCGCCACCGGCAACGACAACGCCGGCGGCGACGCGGAGAACCAGTTGATCACCCGGAAGATCGCGGTGCCGGCCGGGGCGGCCGCGGTGACGCTGAAGTTCCGGATGTTCGACGCCGGCAACAACTGGTACTGGGCGATCGACCACGTCCGGCTCGGCCTCACCCCGGTCGCGGACTGACCCCGAATAGCCTTGCGGGGAAGCGGAATTGACGAACCATCACTCCGCTTGCCACGCGGCCTACTTGCTCATGTCCGGTGGCGGCCCGAAGCCGCCGCCGGGCGCGGGCGGCGGAGGCGGCAGGGGTGGCGGCGCCTGCCGCGGGGTGCCGAACAGCGCGGACCCGACGGCCCGCCGGGCGTCGGCCAGCGCGACCCGGACCGGGTGCAGGATCTCCCGGCGGACGAAGCGGAGCACCGCGCCGATCACGCGGAAGACCGGCGCCCCGGTGTAGCGCCAGACGAAGGCGACCGGCAGGAAGACCAGCACCCGGAAGAACCAGCCGATGCCGCGGCCGATCAGCCGGGCCACATCCGCCCCCGCCTGCCAGGCGGCCGCGATCGCCGCACCGATCTCCCGCCCGACCGGCACCAGCGCCTTCTGCCACAGGAAGACCAGCGGCACCACAAGGAGGTGCTCCAGCAGCCAGGCCAGGCCGATCACGACCCACCGCAGCCCGTAGCGCCACAGCGCGACCACCGGCAGGAAGACCAGCACCCGGAAGAACCAGCCGATGCCGCGGCCGATCAGCCGGGCCACATACGCCCCCGCCTGCCAGGCGGCCGCGATCGCCGCACCGATCTCCCGCCCGACCGGCACCAGCGCCTTCTGCCACAGGAAGACCAGCGGCACCACAAGGAGGTGCTCCAGCAGCCAGGCCAGGCCGATCACGACCCACCGCAGCCCGTAGCGCCACAGCGCCACCACCGGCAGGACCAGCACCCAGCGCACCACGAACGACACGGCCAGGCCGATCGCCCGCAGCACCGGGAACAGCACGTAGGTCCACAGCCACACGGCGGGGATCACGATCAGCACCCGGCCGACCGGCACCAGGACATGGCGCCAGATCGCGGAGAGCAGCAGGCCGAACGCGCGCAGCGGCGGGTACAGGACGTACTGCCACAGCGCCCGGCACACCCAGGCCAGCGCGTCCCACAGCAGTTTCAGCGGCAGCACGACGACGAACGCGACGATGCGCACGGGTATCCGGACGACGGCGGCGACGCAGCCGTCGCCCTGCCCCTGGGGGCCCTGCGGAGCCCGTGGCACGCCCGGCGGCCGCGGTCTGTCGTAAGCCATGGCCAGAACTTATCGGTCCCGTGCGGGGTACCGTGGGAGTACCGGAGGCATTTCGTGCGCGGGCACTCGCGCCGGCGCCGCCGTCGGAACGGTCGAGCGCGGTCCGCCGTCGTCGTACGGGCACCGCGCGGCGAGGTGAAACACCGATGACCATCGCCATAGCCCTCGCAGTGATCGCGGTCGTGGCCGTCGCGGGCGTGTGGGTGCTCCGCAGACAGGCGGGCGAGCAGCGCGACGGCGGTCCCGCACCGCACATCGAGGACGGCCCGCCGGCCGGCGCCGAGGCAGGCGCCGAGGTCCAGCCCGCCGCCGACTTCCCCTGGCGGGAACCCCCCGAGGAGCGCCCCGGCGACGACGGCCTCCCGCCGCCCCACGACCTGCCGCCGTCCGCCTCCCCGGACGCGGTGCCCGCCGGCCCCTTCCCGGTCTGGCGCGACCACGAACCTGGAGCGTGACATGACCACAGGCCGCGCCCTTCCCCGCCCCGGCGCGGACGTGACCTACCCGAACCCGCCACGCGACCCCCCGGCGGAAGAGCCCGTCCGCCTCGCGCTGACCGGGTCGGCCGCCGGGCCGCAGCGGCTCGACGGCGTCTGGTGGCCGCGCTCGCACGACCTCGGCGACTGTCTGCCCGGCCTGCTGGCGGCGCTGGAGGAACGCTGGCCCGGCATCGGGCGCGTCACGGTCAGCCGCTCGATGTGGCGCCACCGGCCCGAGTCCCTGGAACTGCCCGACGGCCGGACCGTGCACATCACCCGATCCCCGGCCGATCCCGACCGCCACACCATCCGGCTGGTCTCCTACGGCGTGGGCCGCTGCGACCTGCTGGTCGTCCCGCCGGGCACGGCTCCCGACGAGGCCCGCCGGCTGATGGCCGAGTCCCCGCCCGGGGCCGCACCCGCGCGCTGAACGGGCCGGTCGCGGCGCCCTCGCGAGGAGTAAAGTCGAACGTGCCGAGGGTATTTCGTGCACATATGACATGATTGCTGCCGCTTTCGGTGGTCGTCTCGACCCATCGAGGATGTGACTGCCATGGTCGCCCTGGTCACGGCGTTGATCGTCATCGCCGTCATCGTCCTGATGCTGCTGGCGCTGAGCGTCCGCAACGTGCAGCAGTACGAGAAAGGCGTGGTGTTCCGGTTCGGCCGGCTGCTGCCGGAGATCCGCGAGCCGGGCCTGCGGCTGATCCGGCCGATCGGCGACCGGATGCGGAAGGTGTCCATCCAGACCGAGGTGTTCGGCGTGTCACCGCAGGGCGCGATCACCGCGGACAACGTGACGCTGACCGTGGACGCGGTCGTCTACTTCCGCGTGGTCGACCCGGTCAAGGCACTGGTCAACGTGACCAACTACCCCGCCGCGGTCTCGCAGATCGCGCAGACCTCGCTGCGGTCGGTGATCGGCCGCGCGGACCTCGACACGCTGCTCTCCGACCGCGTCCAGGTCAACGCCGAGCTGAAGAACGTGATGGACGCCCCGACCGAGGGGCCCTGGGGGCTGCGGATCGAGCGGGTCGAGATCAAGGACATCGCGCTGCCCGAGTCGATGATGCGGTCGATGTCCAAGCAGGCCGAGGCCGAACGTGAACGGCGTGCCCGTGTCATCGCCGCCGACGGCGAGTTCCAGGCGTCGCAGCGCCTCACCGACGCCGCGGCGACCATGGCCGACACCCCCGGTGCCCTCCAACTGCGCCTGCTCCAGACCGTGGTGGACGTGTCCTCGGAGAAGAACAGCACCCTCGTGATGCCGTTCCCGGTGGAGCTGCTGCGCTTCTTCGACCGGCTCAGCGACAAGGACGGGCAGGCCCCGACGACAGGTTCGACGCTCACACGGCTCGCGGACGAAGCCGCGACGGACGGCGCCGGCACGGACGGCCGCCCGGCGGACGGTGCCCACGTGGCGGACGAGCCGTCCGCCGAGGGCGCCCACCTGGCCGAGGCGCCCTCCACCGACGGCGTCCGCGGGCTCACCCCGCACGGCTGACCGCACGGCTGAGGACCCCGGCAGTTCCCGGCACGGTGCGGGCCCGCCACTCGGGCCCGCACCGCGGTGTGCTCGTGTGCTCGTGCGCTCAGGGCGCCGCCAGCAACGCGCTCAGCGCGGACGCCTCCGTACGCCAGTCCGCGGTGCCGCCGCCGGACCAGTCCTCGGTCACGCGGTTGAGCCCGTCACGCGCGGTGGACCACAGCGAGTCGGCCTGCTGGTCGGCGAAGGAGCCGTAGGCGTTGCCGGTGACGGAGTCCAGGTCCTGGAGATAGCGCATGAAGACGCCCTTGAACTGCTTGGCGTTGTCGTCGCAGGAGGGCGTGCCGGCGTCACAGGACTCGGTGAGCACACCGCCGCTGACCAGCGCGGGCGAGGCCACGGCGGCGTCGGCCAGCCGGCGGGCGGTGGTGAGGTCGGCGGCGTCGCCGGTGGCGCGGTACATCTCCACGGCCGCGCCGATGGCCAGTCCCTGGTTGTAGGACCACACGGTCTGCCCGTTGTTCGCGCAGCCGCTGGTGATGCCGTCGTTGACCAGGCCGGAGGAGTTGATCAGACCGCTGTCCTGGAACCACTGCCAGGAGGTGGTGGCCCGGCCCAGCCACGTGGTGTCGCCCGGGATGCGGTCGTGCAGTTCGGCGGTGAGCCGGACGTACAGCCCGTTGGTCACCGCGTTCTTGTAGGTGCGCTCCCGGTCCCACCACACCCCGCCACCGCAACTACTGGTGTCCCACAGCCCGTTGACGTAGTTCGCGATGGTGACCGCCTCGTCGAGGTACGTCCGGTCGCCGGTGAGGTCGTAGGCGTCCACCCAGGCCAGCGCCCACCACTCGGAGTCGTCGGTGGCGCGGCTGATGAAGTCGCCGTCGATCGGGTCCGAACTACGGGCCCCGGCGGGGAAGGACGCCTTGTCGATCTGGAAGGTGCGCTGCACGATCCACAGGTAGCGGGTGTCGCCGGTCTGCCGCATGTAGTCGATGACAGTGCTCAGCGCGACCGCCGAGTTCCACCAACTCGACGGCCAGTAGGCGGTGTTCGGGTCGTAGGAGTACATCAGCGCGTCCGCGGCGGCCGACGCTTTGGACAGCACCGGGCGCGCCCAGGCCGTGCAGCTGCCGTTCTCGCCCTCGACCGCGCGGCCGCACGCGCGCACCGCGCCGCCGTACAACCGCCCCAGCGGGTCACTGGTGTTGAAGCGCGCCGTGGCGGTGCCGGTGGCGCCCGACGGTGTGCTGGTACGGCCCTTGGAGGAGCCGTCCGGCCAGCTCGCGCCCTGGTCCCAGGACCGGTCGAGCCAGATCTCGTCGCCCGCGGTGCCGCCGGAGATGGTGCCCCAGGCCATGCCCGAACTGTCCATGTGCAGCGCGATGGTACGGCCGCTGAGCGTCGTGGCGGGGACCGGCTGGGTGTCGCCGGGTGCGCTGCCCGCGCCGTCGCAGGCGGCGGCGCACACGTCCAGGTGCGCCCAGGAGGTGCAGCCGACGCCCTGCGCGTCGCCGCAGGCGCGCAGTACCGCGCGGCGGTGGCCGGTCGGGTCGTAGAGGTTGTACATCAGCGTGCGGGTGCCGGTCCACGTCGACGGGATGGACGCCTCGCCGAGCAGCCCGTCCCACGTGGCGCCGCCGTCCCAGGAGCGATCCAGCCACACCGAGTCGCCGGTCTGGCCGCCGTCGATGCTCGCCCACGCCATGCCGTCGGTGTCGTCCACGTGCAGCCGCACCACCCTGCCGTTGAGGGTGAGGTCCGGCACCGGGAAGGTCTCCTGAGCGGCCTGCGAGGGGTCCAGGGTGTCGCAGTACAGCGCGCACACCTGGGTGGAGTCGGCCGCCGACACCGCACTCGCACCAGCCGCTCCGACCCCCTGGAGCAGCGCCGCCACCGCGAGCAGCAGCGCCACCAGCAGCGGTCCCGCCCCCCTGCGCGTCCCCGGCACCCTACGCATGACGCCTCCTCGGACCCGTCCGTCTTACAACGATGGAAACGGAGCACTCAGCACGCATGAGAGCACGGCGCCCATTGACATGTCCACCACCATGACAACGATGGCACCGATTGGCCGAATCCCGCGGTCGCCGACCCGCGGCACTCCGGCTCGGAGCGCGCGGGCCGGCCCCCGGGGTCAGGAGGCGCTGGGACCAGAGGAGTTGGTGACCGTCAGGGGGAGGAGCTTCTTGCCGGTGGGGCCGATCTGGATGTCGAGGTCGAGCTGGGGGCAGACGCCGCAGTCGAAGCACGGGGTCCAGCGGCAGTCGTCCACCTCGGTCTCGTCGAGGGCGTCCTGCCAGTCCTCCCACAGCCAGTCCTTGTCGAGACCGGAGTCGAGGTGGTCCCAGGGCAGGACCTCCTCGGCGGTGCGCTCGCGGGTGGTGTACCAGGCGAGGTCGAGGTCGTACGCCGGCAGGGCCGCGTCGCAGGCGCGCAGCCAGCGGTCGTAGGAGAAGTGCTCGCGCCAGCCGTCGAACCGGCCGCCGTCGGCGTACACCGCGCGGATGACGGCGCCGACCCGGCGGTCACCGCGGGAGAGCAGTCCCTCGATGATCCCGGGCTTGCCGTCGTGGTAGCGGAAACCGATGTTGCGGCTGTACTTGCGGTCGCCCCGGATGGCGTCGCGCAGCTTGGCCAGCCGCGCGTCGGTCTCCTCGACGCCGAGCTGCGGCGCCCACTGGAAGGGGGTGTGCGGCTTGGGCACGAACCCGCCGATGGACACGGTGCAGCGGATGTCGTTCTGCCCGGTCACCTCGCGGCCCTTGGCGATGACCTTCCGCGCCATGTCCGCGATCTGCAGGACGTCCTCGTCGGTCTCGGTGGGCAGCCCGCACATGAAGTACAGCTTCACCTGGCGCCAGCCGTTGCCGTACGCGGTGGCGACGGTGCGGATCAGGTCCTCCTCCGACACCATCTTGTTGATCACCTTGCGGATGCGCTCGGAGCCGCCCTCCGGCGCGAAGGTGAGGCCCGAGCGGCGGCCGTTGCGGGTCAGCTCGTTGGCGAGGTCGATGTTGAACGCGTCGACCCGGGTGGAGGGCAGCGACAGCCCGACCTTGTCCTGCTCGTACCGGTCGGCGAGGCCCTTCGCGACGTCGGCGATCTCGGTGTGGTCGGCGGAGGAGAGCGACAGCAGGCCGACCTCCTCGAAGCCGGTCGCCTTCAGCCCCTTCTCGACCATGTCGCCGATGCCGGTGATGGAGCGCTCGCGCACCGGGCGGGTGATCATGCCGGCCTGGCAGAAGCGGCAGCCGCGGGTGCAGCCGCGGAAGATCTCCACCGACATCCGCTCGTGCACGGTCTCGGCGAGCGGGACCAGCGGCTGCTTGGGGTACGGCCACTCGTCCAGGTCCATCACGGTGTGCTTGGACACCCGCCACGGCACGCCGGAGCGGTTCGGCACGACCCGGGAGATCCGTCCGTCGGGCAGGTACTCCACGTCGTAGAAGCGCGGGACGTACACCCCGCCGGTCCTGGCCAGCCGCAGCAGCAGCTCGTCGCGCCCGCCCGGGCGGCCCTCGGCCTTCCACTGCCTGACCAGGTCGGTGATGGTGAGCACGGCCTGCTCGCCGTCGCCGATCACGGCCGCGTCGATGAAGTCGGCGATCGGCTCGGGGTTGAACGCGGCGTGCCCGCCGGCCAGCACGATCGGGTCGTCCTCGGTGCGGTCGGCGGCGTCCAGCGGGATGCCGGCGAGGTCGAGCGCGGCCAGCATGTTGGTGTAGCCCAGCTCCGTGGAGAAGCTGAGCCCGAAGACGTCGAACGCCCGCACCGGGCGGTGGCCGTCGACGGTGAACTGCGGCACCTCGTGCTCGCGCATCAGCGCTTCCAGGTCCGGCCACACGCTGTACGTGCGCTCGGCGAGCACGCCCTCGCGCTCGTTGAGCACCTCGTAGAGGATCATGACGCCCTGGTTGGGCAGGCCGACCTCGTACGCGTCGGGGTACATCAGCGCCCACCGCACATCGGCGGCGTCCCAGTCCTTGACGGTGGAGTTCAGTTCACCGCCGACGTACTGGATCGGCTTCTGTACGTGCGGGAGCAGCGCTTCCAGGCGCGGGAAGACCGACTCGACAGGCATCTCGGCGACTTTCGTGTGTCCTGATCTTGCGGGCGCCCCCGGCGGACCACCGCCGGGGGGAAGGTGACCCTCCACAGTACCCGAGGCGCGGCAGGTGCCCGGCCCGGCCGGGGCCCGCCCGACCGCCGAGCTTCGGAACCTCGGGTCCCGCGCCCCGGCACCCTCGAGGTCACCCCTCGCGTTCCGCCGCACCCCACACCTCGGGCAACCGCTCCTCCGCCCGCGCCGCGATCCCCAGCTCGGCACGCTCGATCGCCTCGTACGGTGCCGTGTCCTCCCCCGCCGCCTCCGCCCGCCCGCGCACCCGCGCGACGGCCGCCCGGCACATCACGCTGTCCTGGTGCTCGCCGAGCAGCTGCTGGAGCGCTTTCATCCGCGCGGTGTACCCGGCGGCCTCCGCACCGAGCACGGGTTCGGCCGCCTCCCCCGCGTAACGCGCCCGCTTGGCGGCCTTGCGCGCCTCGTGCAGCGCGACGTCCCGCGCCTGGCCGGGCGGCAGCGCGAGCGCGGCCCGTACGGCTCCGCGCAGCCGCCTGCGGTCGTGCCCGAGCACGTCGGCGACCACCTGCGAAGCGGGCCGGTCGGCCGCCGGCAGATACGGGGGCGCGGCCAGCAGCCCGTCGAAGGCGTCGAGAAGCGCGAAGTAGCGGGCGCTGTCCAGGGCCCGCACCACGTCGGTGTGCGGGTCGGCCGCGTGCGCCTCGGCGTTCCACGTCCCGCCCGGCGGTCCCTCCCCCAGCCTCCGGCGCACCGCGTCGAGCGCCGGGCCCCGGTCGCTCGGGGCGTCCGGGTCGTCCGGGTCGAGTTCGGACAGCCGACGCGCGAGGCGGGCGGCGAGCACCTCCCGGTCCCGCTCGGCCCCGAGGACCTCGGCGAGCCACTTCAGTTCGGCGCCGAGCGGATCGGTCTCGGCGCGGTCCAGGACGTGGCCGAAGCTCTTCAGCGCGGAGCGGGCCCGCCGGGTGGCGACGCGCATCCGGTGCACCGCGTCCTCCCCGGCGTGCCGGACGGCCGGATCGAGGGCGACGATCGCGGTGAGCTGCGCGCGCAGGTACGCCAGGGCGACGGCGCCCGCGGTGGCGTCGGGCCCCGGCCGTTCCGGCCGCCCGACGGCGGGCTCCGGCCGCCGCCCGCCGAGCGCGCGGACCAGCTTGGAGGGCGCGTCGGAGCGGGTCACCCCGGCGTCGCCCAGCCGTCGCTCCACCGCGTCCAGCAAAGCCTCGTCGCCCGCGTACAGCTCGACCTCGATCTCGGACCAGGCCGGCCCCGGCTTCGCGTTGACCTGGTCGTAGGCGACCTCGGCGAGGGTCCGGTCCTGGTCGTCCAGGAGCAGCACGCGGCTGCGTACGGTGCGCAGCCGGACGATCGGCGTGAGGATACGGCCCCGGACGAGCGCGGCGACCTCGGCGCGCAGGTCCTCGGGCGGAGTGCCGGGCGCGCCGAGCGGGGCGTGGATCTCGGTGCGGGTGTCGGGGCGGTCGGTGGGGAGTTTCAGGTGCCAGCCGTCGTCGTCGCCGCCCTCACGGCGCCGCAGGGTGATGCGGTGGGAGGTGAGGGTGAGGTGGGCGGTGTCGTAGTAGACGGCGTTGAGCCGCAGCGGGGGCAGGGCCCGGGTGCCGGCGGTCAGCCCGGTGAGGTCGGGCAGGTCGTTCCGGGGCCCGGTCTCGTAGGTGCGTTCCGTTTCGGCGAGGCGACGGCCCATAAGGGGACCGTATGCCCGCATCGGTCCCTTGGCCAGACCCGTCGCAGGCATGGCACCCGGGCGGACCTGCGAGCGCCGGCGCCACGCCGGGCAGCACACCGGGCACCGCGCCGAGCGCCCCGCCCGGCGGTTGGGCCGTGTTGCGGAAGGAGCGCCGTCCGACCGAGGGCGGGGCCCCGTGGCGTCTGGCGCTCCCCACAGCCTTCGGCGCGGGAGGTGCCCCCGATC
Source organism: Streptomyces sp. NPDC088194 (assembly GCF_040702025.1). Lineage (NCBI taxonomy): Bacteria > Bacillati > Actinomycetota > Actinomycetes > Kitasatosporales > Streptomycetaceae > Streptomyces > Streptomyces sp. NPDC088194. The sequence continues at coordinate 15,290 of NZ_JBFBIV010000139.1, forward strand.
GCAAGGCGGAGGACTGCCCTGGTCGTGGGCCGGCTCGGACAGGCCCGACAACGAAGCGAGCGTGCGTGCCAGGCGCCACATGGGGGCGCCTCCCCCGCCGAAGGCAGACTACCTCAACGCCGCCGACGACACCGAGGCCGGCCTGCCGGACCTGCTCGGCCGGTCCCTGCGCACCTCCCGCCGCCCCGACG
>NZ_JBFBIV010000140.1:0-15359 GCF_040702025.1 Streptomyces sp. NPDC088194
CCGGGGGGGGGGGGGGGGGGCGGGGGGGGGGCGGGGGCGGGGGCGGGGGCCGCGGGGGCCGGGGCGGGGGGGGCGGGGGGCGCGGGGGGCCCGGGCGCGGGGGCGCGCCGGGGCCCGGCCCGCCCCGCCCCCCCCCCGAGCCGGTGGTACGACGCCGCCGCGTGCGGCGGCGCTGCTTGCCTCGCTGCCTACTTCTTGCGGCGGCGACCGCCCTTGGCGGCCTTGCGGCGCTCCGCGCGGGTCGTGCCGGCCTCCTCGTCGGCGGCGCCGGCAGCGCCCCCGGAGACGCCCGCCTCCTCGAACTCGCCCTCCACGACGCCGCCCTCACCGTCGACCGACGGGGCGGAGAAGTGCAGCCGGTCCGCCCGCTTGGGCGCTTCCAGGCCCTTCGCGCGGATCTCGGGCTGCTTGACCAGCGACGGCGGCGCGTCCTGCACCTCGTCCGTCACCGGCACCTCCTCGACCTGCTGCTCCACCTGGACCTCCAGGTTGAACAGGTAGCCGACGGACTCCTCCTTGATGCCGTCCATCATGGCGGTGAACATGTCGAAGCCCTCGCGCTGGTACTCCACCAGCGGGTCGCGCTGCGCCATGGCACGCAGCCCGATGCCCTCCTGGAGGTAGTCCATCTCGTAGAGGTGCTCACGCCACTTGCGGTCGAGCACCGACAGCACCACGCGCCGCTCCAGCTCGCGCATGATGTCCTCGGTGAGCTGCTTCTCCCGCTCGGCGTACTGCTCGTGGATGTCGTCCTTGACCGACTCGGCGATGAACTCGGCGGTGATACCCGCGCGGTCGCCGGCCGCCTCCTCCAGCTCGTCGACGGTGACCTTCGCCGGGTAGAGCTGCTTGAAGGCGCCCCACAGCCGGTCCAGGTCCCAGTCCTCGGCGAAGCCCTCGCGCGTCTCGGCGTCGATGTACGCGTCGATGGTGTCGTCCATGAAGTGCTGCACCTGCTCCTGGAGGTCCTCGCCCTCCAGGACGCGGCGGCGCTCGCCGTAGATCACCTCGCGCTGGCGGTTGAGCACCTCGTCGTACTTCAGGACGTTCTTGCGGATCTCGAAGTTCTGCTGCTCGACCTGCGACTGGGCGGACGCGATCGCCCGGGTCACCATCTTGTTCTCGATCGGCACGTCGTCGGGCACGTTGGCCATGGACATCACGCGCTCGACCATCTGCGCCTTGAACAGCCGCATCAGGTCGTCGCCGAGGGAGAGGTAGAAGCGGGACTCACCCGGGTCTCCCTGGCGGCCGGAGCGGCCGCGCAGCTGGTTGTCGATCCGGCGCGACTCGTGCCGCTCGGTGCCCAGGACGTACAGCCCGCCGAGGTCCTTGACCTCCTCGAACTCGGCCTTGACCGCCTCCTCGGCGCGCTCCAGCGCCTCGGGCAGGGCCGCGGCCCACTCCTCGACGTGCTCGACCGGGTCCAGGCCGCGCTGGCGCAGCTCCGCCTCGGCGAGGTCGTCGGGGTTGCCGCCGAGCTTGATGTCGGTACCGCGGCCGGCCATGTTGGTGGCGACGGTGACCGCGCCCTTGCGCCCGGCCTGGGCGACGATGGTCGCCTCACGGTCGTGCTGCTTGGCGTTGAGCACCTCGTGCGGGATGCCCCGCTTGGACAGCTGCGCGGACAGGTACTCGGACTTCTCGACGGAGACGGTGCCGACCAGGACCGGCTGGCCCTTCTCGTGCTTCTCGACGATGTCCTCCACGACGGCGGCGAACTTCGCCTCCTCCGTGCGGTAGATCAGGTCGGGCTTGTCCATCCGCTGCATCGGGCGGTTGGTCGGGATCGGCACGACGCCCAGCTTGTAGATCTGGTGGAACTCGGCGGCCTCGGTCATCGCCGTACCGGTCATCCCGCTGAGCTTGTCGTACAGGCGGAAGAAGTTCTGCAGGGTGATCGTGGCGAGCGTCTGGTTCTCGTCCTTGATGTCCACCCCTTCCTTCGCCTCGATCGCCTGGTGCATGCCCTCGTTGTAGCGGCGGCCGGCGAGAATACGGCCGGTGTGCTCGTCGACGATCATGACCTCGCCGTCGATGACGACGTAGTCCTTGTCGTTCTTGTAGAGCTCCTTGGCCTTGATGGCGTTGTTCAGATAACCGACGAGCGGGGTGTTCACCGACTCGTAGAGGTTGTCGATGCCCAGCCAGTCCTCGACCTTGCTGACGCCGGACTCGTGGATGGCGACGGTGCGCTTCTTCTCGTCCACGTCGTAGTCGCCGGTCTCCTCCTTGCCGAGGCTGCCCGCCTCGCCGCGGGTGAGCCGCTTCACCAGGCGGGCGAAGTCGCTGTACCACTTCGTGGCCTGGTCGGCGGGGCCGGAGATGATCAGCGGGGTACGCGCCTCGTCCACCAGGATCGAGTCGACCTCGTCGACCACCGCGAAGTTGTGGCCGCGCTGGACCAACTCGTCCTTCGACCACGCCATGTTGTCGCGCAGGTAGTCGAAGCCGAACTCGTTGTTGGTGCCGTAGGTGATGTCGCAGTTGTACTGCTCGCGGCGCTCGGCCGGGGTCATGTTCGCCAGGATGCAGCCGACGCTCAGGCCGAGGAACTTGTGCACCCGGCCCATCCACTCCGAGTCGCGCTCGGCGAGGTAGTCGTTGACCGTGATCAGGTGAACGCCCTTGCCGGAGATCGCGTTGAGGTACGTGGGAAGGGTGCCGACCAGGGTCTTGCCCTCGCCGGTGCGCATCTCGGCGACATAGCCGAGGTGCAGGGCCGCACCGCCCATGATCTGCACGTCGTAGTGGCGCTGGCCGAGGACGCGCTTGGCCGCCTCGCGGACCGCGGCGAACGCCTCGGGCATCAGGTCGTCCAGCGACTCCCCGTCTTCGTAGCGCTGCTTGAATTCGTCGGTGAGTGCCCGCAACTCGGCGTCGGTGAGCTCGACGAAGTCCTCTTCGACGGAATTGACCTGGTCCGCGATGCGGTGCAGCTTGCGCAGGATCTTGCCTTCACCTGCACGCATGATCTTGCTGATGACGGACACGTAGGCTGACTCCTTGCCGGTCGGGCCTGGCGCGAATTCCCGCGCGGGGCACAGCGCGGGTCCTGTCTGCCTGGCCCTGCTGCAACGGCCATCGTAAGCGAGGACACCAGCGGCCCGGGAGGCCCGGCAGCGGCAAAACGGTTTTCCCCCGCGCCGAGGGGTCCGGGATACTCGGCCGCAGTCCTCCCGCCGCCCGATATGCGGCCGCAACGGGGGCCCGGCACCCCTGCCGGAAAGTCCGCCGGAAAGGTGCGCGCCCGCCATGGAAACACCTGTTCTCACCACAAAGCGCCTCCTCCTGCGGGCCCTGGAACCGCGTGACGGCGACGCCCTGTACGCCGCCTGTCAGGACCCTGAGATTCCGCGCTGGACATCCGTTCCCTCGCCGTATCCGCGCGAGCACGCCGACCACTTCATCGACGTCGTGTGCGCGGACGGCTGGCGCGACGACACCATGTACAACTTCGGCGTCTTCACGCGCGACGAAGGCGCCCTGGTCAGCTCGATGGGCCTGGTCCGCCTCCAGCACCTGGCCGCCCCGCAGCGCCAGGCCGAGCTCGGCTACTGGACGGCGAAGCACCAGCGCGGCAAGGGCTACACGGTGGAGGCGGCACGAGCGGTGTGCACCTGGGCCTTCGACGCCCTGGGTGTCGAACGCCTGGAATGGTTCGCGGAGGCCGGCAACGAAGCCTCCCGCGCGGTCGCCCTGAGACTCGGGTTCGCCATGGAGGGCACCGTACGCTCGCGGGTCGTCCACGAAGGCACCCGGCGGGACGCGTGGAGCGGTTCCCTGCTCCCTTCGGACTGGGACCGCCCGTCGCAACTGCCGTACCTCCCGTACGCGAAGTAGCGGCTGCCCACCGCCGCGGGAGAAGTCGCCGGAACGAGTGAATCCGCTGGTCACAGCCGACTGTCAGTGGCCGGTTCTACGCTGGCCGTCATGACTCTCCTGCCGTCACCCGAGCTGACCCTGTCCGCCGACGAAGCCCGCAGGATCGCCCTTCGGGCGCAGGGCCTCCTGGGGGCGCCGGACCGGCGGTCGGGGACCCGGGGCGTGCTGCGGTCCCTCGGCGCGGTCCAGCTCGACACCATCTCGGTACTGGCCAGGTCGCACGAACTGATCCCCTACGCGCGCCTGGGGGCGGTCGGCCGCGACGCGGTGGAGGAGGCGTACTGGTCCGACGGCCACGCCTTCGAGTACTGGTCGCACGCCGCCTGCATCCTGCCCATCGAGGAGTGGCCGCACTTCGCCTTCCGCCGCCGGGCCCGCCGCGCCCGCGGCCACCGCTGGCACATCCTCGAGGACGCCGAACGCTCCTGCGCGGCCGTGCTGGACCGCCTGAAGATCGACGGTCCGCTGACCTCCACCGAGCTCGGCGGCGCGAAGAACGGCGGCCCGTGGTGGGACTGGTCCGAGACGAAGATCGCGGTGGAGTGGCTGCTGGACACCGGTGAGGTGGTCTGCACGCAGCGCCGCGGCTGGAAGCGCGTCTACGACCTCGCGGAGCGCGCCGTGCCCGACACCCTGCTGCACGACGACATCGACGACACCGAGTGCGTACGGCGCCTGGTCGCGCAGGCGGGTGCGGCCATGGGCGTCGCCACCCGGGCGGATCTTGCGGACTACCACCGCCTCAAGGGCGAGCAGGTCGCGGCGGTGCTGGACTCCACCGGGCTGGTCCCGGTCGAGGTCGAGGGCTGGGGCAAGCCCGCCTGGGCCGACCCGGCCGCGCTCGCCGCCCCGCCGCGCGGCCGGCACCGCACCACGCTGCTGTCGCCCTTCGACTCCCTGATCTGGGACCGCCCGCGCACCGAGCGGATCTTCGGCTTCACCCACCGCCTGGAGGCATACACCCCCAAGCCGAAACGCGTGCACGGCTACTTCGCGATGCCGCTGCTGGCGGGCGGCCGGCTGGTGGGCCGGGTGGACCCTGCCCGGGAGGGACAGACCCTGGTCGCACGCCAGGTCACCCTGGACGGCCCCAAGGCCGTCCAGCCCGCTGCGGACGCCCTCACCGAGGCCGCCGGCTGGGTCGGCTGCACCCGGACCCGGGCCGAACGCGTCCTGCCCGAGTCCCTGCGCGCCCCTCTGACCGCCGCCCTCGCCCGCGGCCAGGGCTAGGCCGTGTTTTGGAAGTCCCGCCTGGCCCGTGGCGCCTGATACGCACGCTCGCTTCGTTGTCGGGCTTGTCCGAGTAGGCCCACTACGAGGACAACCCTCCGCCTTGCGATCGCACGCACCAGACGCCACGGGCCCCGCCCTTTGGGCGGACGGCGCCACTTCCAAAACACGGCCTAGCGGATCTCCAGGATCTTCTCCCGCATCGCGTAGACCACGGCCTCCATGCGGGAGTGGAGCTGGAGTTTCTCCAGGATGTTGCGGACGTGGTTCTTCACGGTGTTCTCGCTGATGAACAACTGCTTGGCGATGTCCCGGTTGTTCAAGCCGGTGGCCACCAGCTTGAGCACCTCCAACTCGCGGTCGGTGAGCTTGGGCGCCGGAAGCAGCCGCTTCTCGTCGGTGCGCTGGATCATCGACTTGAACTCGGTGAGCAGCTTCGACGCCATCGAGGGGCTGATCTGCGACTGCCCGTCGGCGACCGCGCGGATCGCGGTCGCCACCTCGTCGGTGGAGATCTCCTTCAGCAGGTAGCCCGTCGCGCCGGCCTTGATCGCCTCGTAGAGGTCGGCTTCCTCATCGCTTATCGTCAGCATGATGATCTTGGCGCTGGGCGCGACCTCCTTGATCGAGGTGCACGCCTCGATCCCCCCGCGCCGCGGCATCCTGACGTCCATCAGCACGATGTCCGGGAGCAGGTCGGCGGCCTTCTCCACGGCCTCGGCGCCGTCTCCGGCCTCGCCGATGACCTGGATGTCCTCCTCCTGCGCGAGCACGATCTCCAGGCCCCGCCGAAACAGCGCGTGGTCGTCGACCACGAGTACCCGAATCGGCTCCGCACGGGGCGGACCGGACGGTTCGCCGTACAGCACCGGGCCTCGTTCGCCGGGCGACCCGTGCTCGAAGTCCGGCATCAATTCCTCCCCGTCAGACCAGAGTTGACCACTGGCCCAGCATTTCACGTCCCGGCGCGCCGACGCCCCCGGACGCACCCGGGGGCATTCGACGCTCCTTACTCGCCACAGGCCCTTCGCAGGCCCGCGAGGTCAGACGCCGTGGTGCAGCGCGTCGCCGGCCCCGGCCGGCGACGCCGCACCCGACTCGTCCGCGTTGAGATGGATCACGCCGTAGTCGTAGCCCTGCCGTCGGTAGACCACGCTCGGCTGCTTGGTCTCGCTGTCGACGAACAGGTAGAAGTCGTGCCCGACCAACTCCATCTCGTACAGCGCCTGGTCCAGCGCCATCGGTGCCGCGGCGTGGGTCTTCTCCCTGACCACGAGCGGGCCTTCGCCGTGGACCTCCAGCGGCCCGAACCGGGTTGTGGGCACTTCTCCGTCGACCAGCTGATCGGCGACGAGCGTGCCGTCCCCGTTGATCCGCGCGGCGCCCGGCACGTTCTCGGCCACCTCGGCGGCGGGCGTACGGCCGTTGCCCCGGCGGGTGTGCCGCTTGCTCGCGGCCTTCCGCAGCCGGGCTTCCAGCTTCGTGACCGCCACATCCAGCGCGGCGTACGGGTCCGCGGCGGCAGCCTCCGCGCGCACCACGGGGCCGCGGGTGTTCAGCGTGATCTCCACCCGGTCGCTGCGGTCCGCCTGCCGGGGGTTGAGCTCCTTGGACACCTCGACGTCGAGGCTGATCACCTTGCCGTCGAGCTTCTGGATCTTGTCCAGTTTCTCGGCCACGTGCTTCCGGAACCTCTCGGGCACCTCGGTCTTGCGGCCTTTGACGACGATGTCCACGCAGAACTCCGTTCCGGACCGCCCCCGTGACCAGGGGCAATCCCTTTCATGAGGCCGGCGCGGGTGCCAGTCCCTGCCGGCGCTGCGTTAGCTGCCGCTCCGCCACCCGGGCTGATCCGGATACCGCGAAGCTGCGGCTTTCACCTCCTTCTGCCCCACAGGGAAGATCAACACCCCCGGTGTTCGCTTCCCTCTCTCCCGAACATAGTCCCGGAGTGTGCGTCTCGGCATCCTCAGCGCAGGCTTACCTCCGTTCGGATGAATCCCCACCATGGCCACCTGCATCGATGCGCAAATCAGTCGATCCGAGAATCGTGCGGTCCGGCGACCACCGCGGCGCCGGCGACCCAGCCGCCGACCGCGGCCACGGCACCGGCCGCCACCGCGAGTGACGCCCCGGTGGTCATGAGGTCGTCCACGAGCACCACCGGAGCCGCCGCCAGCAGGGGCACGGCGCTGCCCGCGGCCGCCACCGCGCCGCAGAGGTTCGCCAACCTCCCGTCCGCGCTCAGCTCGGACTGGTCGGCGACCGGTCGCCGCTGCCGCAACACGGCCGCCGCCCGGGCCGGCACGCCCTGCCGCCTCAACTCGCGGGCCGCCGACCGGGCGATCCGGGCGGTGGCGTCGTGCCCCCGCTGGGCAACCGCCCGGCGAGACGAGGGCACGGGCACCAGCAGCAGCGGGCCGCGCTGCGACGCCGGTCTCGGTACCGGTGACCCGGGAGTGCCTCGCAGGGCGGTGCGAGGCACCTCCAGGCCGTGGAGGACCGGCCACAGGCCGAGGCGGGACCCGTGGTCGGCGTCGGCTGCCGCTGGAGCCCGTCCAGGCAGGTTCCAGCGGTGGCCGACCGCATGCGGGACGGCTGGGCCGGGCAAGGCGCCGATGGGACCGGTCGCCCGGACGACCGCTCCCGCCAGTGCCTCTCCCAGCGGCCGGGCGAGGCCCAGGGCGCCGCGCTCCTTGTGCGCGAGGACGACAGCCCGCACCTCGTCGCCGTACCGGCCCGCCGCGTAGACCGGTGGCAGCCCCGGCGGCTCGGGTGACGGACGTACGCGCCGTGCTGTGGCCGCTCCGCCCAGCAGCCCATGGCACCGCTCGCACAGCTCCGTCCGCGGACTCCCGCAGCCCGCGCAGTCCACCGGGAGGACCAACCCGGTGATCTCCCTCCACCAGCCCCGCATGACTCAACTTTGCGCCTTGCGGCAAGTCCGCTGCCAGTCACTCTTTCGTGGCTGTGGATAACTCGATCCCCACAGGTCAGCCGGGATAGACGGGATTGCTGCCCTTCGGCGAGACCTGCTTCCAGTTCGAGTCGGTGGGCAGTTCGTAGACCCTGCCGTTGTACGAGGCGAGCAGGGGCATCGCCTGGTTCTCCGAGGAGGCGACGGACGTGGCCTCGCTGACGCCCTGCGGCAGGGACCCGGCCGAGCCGTCCGAGCTGATGTACTCGATCTGCTGGGCTCCGCCGGGCTCGGTGTCGAGCACCACGAGCTTGCTGGCACCGGCCCACGACACGGACGTCATGTGTTCTCCCGCGGGTGTCAGGGAGCGCAGGCTGTCGACCGAGAACTCCGGGTGCTGCGCAGTGCCCTCCCGGACGATCCGGCCGAGCATCAGGCGGGTACCGCTGCCCTGCTGCACCACCAAGGCGATCCGCACCCCGTCCGAGGCCACCCGCAGCGACTGAATCCGGCCGTCGAGGTCCGGCACCGGCACCTCGATCGGCTCGCCGGTGCCGTTGGGCAACACCATCAGCTTCGGAGCGTCCTGATCACGGTCGGCCACCCACAAGTCGTCGAAGCCGTCCCAGCTCGGTGCGCTCAGCCCGTCCCTGACCTTGCTGGTCACCACCGGTTTGCCGAAGGTCTGGCCGGCGACGAGCGACGCGACCACCAGTTCACGGCCGTCGGAGCGCACGCCTGCGGCCGCCTCCTGGTCCCTGCGCACCGCCACCGAGTCCAGGTACGCCTTGCTGGAGCCGAACGGGCCGGGCACCGGTGTCGCCTTCGGTGTGCTGCCCTTGCCGTCGTCGGTCAGCTCCAGCAGCCGGTGCTGGCTGTCGGCTTCGACGAAGTAGGGCCGCGGGTTGGCGCCGACCAGGTTCTCGGGGCCGTAGCTGAGGGCTTCCCCGCTCGGCAGCTTGCACGCGGTGGAACCATCCGCATGGTCCACCTCGGCCGACGCCAACTGCGCGGACGCCTGCGCCTGGACGGTGGCGAAGAGCTGCGCGGCCAGCTCGGTGCAGCGCTGCCCGCGCAGTCCGTCAGCGCTGTGGTCGAGCCGGACCTGAAGCTGCTGCGAGTCGTCCAGCGACACCCCGTGGTCCGGGCCCTTGTCCTCCAGCTTCGTCCCGGCGGGTGTCGCGGTGGTGACGACAGGCGACAGCCAGTCGGTGGGCCCGCCCAGCAGCGCCGAGACCGTCGACACCAGCGGGTCGTTCTGGATACGCAGGTACACAGGGTCGGCGACCAGCGTCGCGTTGCTGCTACCGCCGGCCGGATGCCCGTCCGGTCCGAGCTTGGCGAAGTAGTACATGTTCACCGAGTGGTATATCCGCTGGAAGTCCAGGTCGGACAGCACCAGGCCGTTCTCAAGGCCGTCGATCCTCCACTGGTTGTTCTCCTTGACCAGGTGGAACGACGTGCTGAACGGGCCGTGGTCCGGCTGGTACGCGTGCTTGGTGTCCACAACGGCCGCCTTCGTCGCCGACAGGGTGACCGTGGTGTATCCCTCCTTGCGGCCGCTGCCGCCCACCTCGCGAGGGGTCAGCTCCCCCGAGAACACGGTGATCCCCGTGTTCGGCTTCCAACGGTGCCGCTCCTGCTTGGAGAGGTACTTCTGCGCGGTGACGAAGTCCGACTCGCTGCTGGTCGTCGCTTCCAGGAACCCGTTGACGATGTCGGAGGCGCTCTCGCCCGGACTCGGCGCGATGCCGAAGACCCGCACCTGCGAGTCGGAGTCCGCGCGCTGGCCCTCGCTGACCTTGCGCACCTCGCCGCTGCTGGGCATCGAGGCGCAGCCGGCCAGCAGCAGCGCCGCGAACAGCGCCGGCAACCCTCGCGGCAGCAGCCGCCCCCGGCCGCCCCCCATCACACCCATCAGACGTCGTCCTCCCGCATGGTTTCCCTACGCTCCACGACCCGCGCGCCGCTGCCCGGAAGCGCCGCGGGGTCCGCCACCGGCGGCCGGGTCGACGCCTTGGGCACCAGCGGCATCGACGGCAGTTGCGGTCCACGCGCAGTGGCCTGCCGCACCACGACACCGTCACCTGAAGTACCACCCGGCGAGCCCGTACGCGGCACCGGCACCGACGTCCCCGCCTTGGCCGGCAGACCCGAGGAGTTCAGCCCCCGGTTGCGGCGCGAGTCGTCGGGTTCCAGCGGGATCGGCGAACCGCGCAGGCTGTCCCCCGCGGTACGAGGAAGCGTCATACGGAACTGCGAACCGCCACCCGGCTCGCCCCACGCCTGCAACCACCCGCCGTGCAGCCGGGCGTCCTCCACCGCGATGGAGAGACCCAGTCCGGTGCCACCGGTGGTACGCGCACGCGCCGGGTCCGCCCGCCAGAAGCGGTTGAACACCCGAGTCGCCTCGCCCGGTTTCAAGCCCACGCCGTAATCCCGCACCGCCACCGCGACGGCGCCGTCGACCGTCGCCAACCGGACCACCACGTCTCGGCCCTCGCCGTGCTCGATCGCGTTGACCACCAGGTTGCGCAGCACGCGCTCCACCCGGCGGGCGTCGGCCTCCGCGATCACCGGCTGCGCGTCGCCGCGGATGATCACACGGGTGCCCTTGCGGTCCGCGAGAGGCTCGGCGGCATCGACGACCTGGCGCACCACGTCCCGCAGGTCTATCGGCTCGGCGGCCAGGTCCGCGGCGCCGGCGTCGAACCTGCTGATCTCCAGCAGGTCGGACAGCAGGGACTCGAACCGGTCCAACTGGTTCTGCAGCAGTTCCGCGGAGCGCGCCGTGACCGGATCGAAGTCCGTCCGGGCGTCGTGGATGACGTCGGCCGCCATCCGCACCGTCGTCAACGGTGTCCGCAGCTCGTGCGACACATCGGAGACGAAGCGGCGCTGCATCCGCGACAGGTCCTCCAGCTGCTGAATCTTGACCTGGAGGTTCTGCGCCATCTTGTTGAACGACTCGCCGAGCCGGGCGATGTCGTCCTCCCCGGTGACCTGCATCCGTTCCTGGAGCCGCCCGGCCGCCAGTCGCTCGGCGATTCCGGCGGCCATCCGCACCGGCGTGACCACCTGCCGCGTCACCAGCCACGCGATCGCGCCGAGCAGCACCACCACGAATATCCCCGCGGTGGCCAGCGTGCCCTTGACCAGCCCGAGGGTCTTCTCCTCCTGGTCGAACGGGAACAGGTAGTACAGCTGGTAGGTGTTCCCGTTGATGTCCGTCAGCCGCTTGCCCACCGCCAACGCCGGCCGCGGCTTGTGACCGTCGTCGGTCTTGACCATCGTGTACTGCTTGAGCGCGCCGGGATGGCTGCGCACCGCGTCGCTCAGCGACTTCGGGATGCTCTCGTCCGGCAGCACGCTGCCTGAGCCACGCGGTCCGCGCACGCTGCCCGCGTTGCCCCCGGCGAAGGGCGGATCGTCGCCCCGCCCAGGGCTGAGCGCGACGATCCAGTACACGCCCTTACCGCCACTGGCGAACTGCTGGACCAGGCTGTTCAGCCATGTCCCCGAGTCGACCCGGCCCTGCGCAGCACCGGAGCCGGACGCCTGCTGGGTCTGGCTGCCCTTGTCCGCCATGTCCTGCGCAATGGAGAAACCGCCGGTCGCCTGGTTCGTCGCCGCCTTCTCCTTCGCGTCGAGCAGCCCGTTCTGCACCTGGCCGATGACCACGAAGCCGAGCAGCAGCACAACGCCCACCGACATCAGCAACGTGAAGGCGACCACCCGGAGCTGAAGATTGCGCCGCCACAGCCGCACCGCCGGCTGCAGCGGACGCCGCGCCCAGCGCACGAACGAGCGGATCACCGGCAGCAGCCCCTGCATCGGATCGGCCAGCCGGCTCTCCAAGCGCTCACGCTCGTACGACGCGCACATGTCAGCCCGGTCCTGCCTTGTAGCCGACACCGCGAACGGTCACGACGATCTCCGGACGCTCCGGGTCCTGCTCCACCTTCGACCGCAGCCGCTGCACGTGCACATTCACCAGCCGTGTGTCCGCCGCGTGGCGATAGCCCCAGACCTGCTCCAGCAGCACCTCACGTGTGAACACCTGCCACGGCTTGCGGGCAAGCGCGACCAGAAGATCGAACTCCAACGGAGTCAGCGCGATCGGCTGACCGCCACGCTTCACCGAGTGCCCGGCGACATCGATCAGCAGATCCCCGATCGCAAGCTGCTCAGGTGTCGGCTCCTCGGCACGCCGCAGCCGCGCCCGCACCCGCGCCACCAGCTCCTTGGGCTTGAACGGCTTGATGACGTAGTCGTCCGCCCCGGACTCCAGGCCGACCACCACATCCACCGTGTCGCTCTTCGCCGTGAGCATCACGATCGGCACACCGGACTCAGCCCGGATCTGCCGGCACACATCGATGCCGTCCCTTCCGGGCAGCATCAGGTCCAGCAGCACAAGATCAGGCTTGGCCTCCCGAAAAGCAGCAAGCGCTTTGTCGCCGTCGGCGCAGAACGACGGCTCGAAACCCTCCCCACGCAGCACGATGCCGAGCATCTCTGACAGCGCGGTGTCGTCGTCGACGACCAGGACTCGTCCCTTCATACCGACCATCATCCCATTTGCATATCGATACCGGTGACCTTTGGTGATCGAGGTCACGCTACGCAACCATTCTCCATGGTTGTACGCAGTTGCGCTGTCCCCCTGTGACAGCCTGTGGATAACTTGTGCCGCGACCGCCAGGTGACCTTACCGGCACACGGCTGCCAGCGTCTCCGCCGTCACCGGCGAGACCACTCCGTTCTCCGTCACGATCGCGGTGATCAACTCCGGCGGCGTCACGTCGAAAGCGGGATTGTAGGCCTGAGTGCCCAGCGGAGAAGGCGCCAGGTCGGTCACCTCGCTGCTCGACCGCTGCTCGACCTCGATCGACGCTCCGTCCGGTGTATCCAGGTCGACCGTCGTCGTCGGCGCCACGACGATGAACGGCACGTGGTGGTAGCGCGCCAGCACCGCAAGGGGATAAGTGCCGACCTTGTTCGCCGTCGCACCGTCCGCCGCGATCCGGTCCGCGCCCACCAGCACCGCGTCGACTTCTCCTGCCGTGAACAGCGAGCCCGCGGCGCTGTCCGAGAGCAGCGTGTACGGCATTCCCGCCCGCGCCGCCTCATAAGCGGTCAACCTCGCGCCCTGGAGCAGCGGCCGGGTCTCGTCCACCCACAACCGCCGCAGTTCCCCGGCCCGGTGGGCTGCCAGCACCACGCCGAGCGCGGTGCCCTGGCCGCCTGACACCAAGGCACCGGTGTTGCAGTGCGTCAGAACCCGGTAGCCGCCGCCGGGCACGAGTTCGGTCAGCAACTGCCCGCCATGGCGTGCCATCGCGTCGCTCGCGGCGGCGTCCTCGGCGTGCAACGCCCGCGCCTCCGCCAGTGCCGCGGCCGCGGCCTGGTCCGGCGCGGCCTTGCGGTAGGCGGCAAGCGCCCGACGCACTCCGTATCCGAGGTTGACCGCTGTCGGGCGAGCCTGCGCGAGCGACTCGGCCGCGTCCTCCACGTCGTATCCGCGCGCCGCCGCCAGCGCGACACCGTACGCTCCGGCCAACCCCAGCACGGGGGCTCCCCGTACGACGAGCGCGCCGATCGCGCCCACGAGCCCCTGCACGTCCGTGCAGGCCAACTCGACTTCCTCCTGAGGTAGTCGGGTCTGGTCGAGCAGTACCAGTACCGGCCCCTCGGGCGGTTCCTCCCATCGCAACGCGGGAATGAAGCCGTTCTCAGGTCGCGTGATGTGATCACCCATATCTCTCAGTCTGCCCTGCCAAACCGTGTTGGCGTCAGCCCATGGCACGATGGCGGCTTGAACCAGCCGAGCAACACGAAGAGGGGCAACCTCCGATGACCAACACTCCGGGCTCTACGACGCCCGGACCCTCCGACTCCCCCGAGCCGGACGGCGGCACCGGTCCCGACCCCGCCCCGTCGGCGACACCCGAACGCCCTGTGCAGAGTCAGACAGCTGATCGGCCTGTACCACCTGTACCGCCGCAAGCTCTGCCGCAGCATCCCGATACGCATCCCGGCTGGTCCCCTCAGCAGCCACCGGCCAACACCACGGGTTGGGCCCGCTGGACACCACCGCAGGGCAGCCGCCCTCCGCTGCCTCCGGCACAGGGCGGACCACGCTGGGGCGGCCCTCCCCCGCCCAACGGCTGGCAGCAGCAGGGCCCCTGGACCAGGCCGGCCGCTCCTCAACCCGGCGTCATCCCGCTGCGTCCTCTGGACGTCGGTGAGATCCTCAACGGCTCCATCGCCACGCTGCGACGCCACTGGCGAGCCATCCTCAGCGTCACCTTCGCCGTCGCCCTCGTCACGCAAGCCATCGCCGTCGTTGTCGAGGGCCTGTTCACCGACAACAGCAGCATCCAGAAGATCGAGAACAACGATCACCCGAGCGCACACGACGTCCTGCACGCGCTACGCGACGCTTACGCCGGACTGGGACTCACCGCGATCATCGCCGCGCTCGGAGTGCTCACCGCCACGGCCATGCTCACCATGGTCACCAGCCGCGCGACGCTCGGTCGTACGGTGTCGGTCGGCGAGGCTTGGCGCGAGGCCCGTCCTCGGGTGGGCCGGCTCATCGGCCTCTCGTTCCTGCTCGTCTTCCTCTACATCGCGGTACTCGTCGTCACCGTGCTGCCGGGAATCCTTGTCGCTGCGGCGGGTTCGTCGGACGGCGGCGCGGCACTGGCCGTACTCGGCGCTTGTGCGGGCATGGTGTTGATGGTCTGGCTGTGGATTCTGCTGAGTCTGGCGCCTCCGGCGCTGATGCTGGAGAACCAGAGCATCGTGGGCGCGATGAAGCGCTCGGTCAAGCTCGTTCGCGGCGCCTGGTGGCGTGTCCTCGGGGTGGAGCTCCTGACCGTCGTCATCACGTACATCGCGTCGGCCATCATCGAGTTGCCGTTCACGCTGCTGTCAGCGGCCTTCACGAACGAGTCCTTCTCGTCCTTCTACAACTCCGACAGCAACCCCAGTTGGACATTCCTCATCATCACCGGTATCGGTGCGGTCATCGGTTCGATGTTCACCCTGCCGATCAGCGCCGGCTCGGTCACTCTGCTCTACATCGACCAGCGAATTCGCCGTGAGTCGCTGGACATCGAGCTGACGAAGGCAGCCCAGCAGGACTGAGCGCTCCCAGCCGAAAGGCTGGGAGAACGCAAAAAAGCCTCGGCCCCCAGTCGGAACTGGGGGCCGAGGCTCAATATTTGTTCGGCGGTGTCCTACTCTCCCACAGGGTCCCCCCTGCAGTACCATCGGCGCTGAAAGGCTTAGCTTCCGGGTTCGGAATGTAACCGGGCGT
>NZ_JBFBIV010000141.1:0-14826 GCF_040702025.1 Streptomyces sp. NPDC088194
GCCCTTCCGGGCTCGTCGCGGGGGCGTTCGCCGTGGGGCGGGTGCGCGGTCAGCCGGAGGCGCCGCGGCCCAGCTCCCAGAACTGCGTGGTGGTCGAGGCGTTGAGCGCCCACTCCGCGCCGGTGATGTCGTTGCGGGCGGCGATGTACTGGTTCGCCTGCCACAGCGGGAGCATCGGCACCTGCTCCGCGACCAGCTTCTGCGCCGCGCCGAACGCGTCGGTGGTGGCGCTGCGCTGGGCCTGGCTGCGGGTCTCCGGCAGGATCGTGTTCCGGATCTCCGTCAGGTTGTACGGCAGCGGGATGAACGTCTCCTTGTCGAAGAACGGGGCGATGTAGTTGTCCGGGTCCGGGAAGTCCGGCAGCCAGCTCAGCGCGAAGACCTGGTACTTGCCCTCGCCGGCGGCCTTCAGGAAGGCGTTCCACTGCTCGGCCTCGACGTGGACGTCGAAGAGCCCCGACGCGTCGAGCTGCTTCGCGATCGCCTCGGCCTCGGCCTTGTTCATGGTGCCGCCGTTGTCGCGGCGGAAGTTGATGGTCAGCGGCACCTTGCTGGTGATGCCGGCGTCCCTGAGCGTCTTCTGCGCGTTCTTGACGCTGGGCTCGCCGTAGGTGTCGTAGAACGAGTTGACGTGCGTGGTGATGCCCTGCGGGACCACCGAGTACAGCGGCACCGCGGTGCGCTGGTAGACGTCGCGGGTGATCGCCTGCCGGTCGATGAGCTGGGCCATCGCCTGGCGGACCGCGACCTTCTTCAGCGACGGCGCGTCGGTGTTGAGGAAGAGGTAGCGGGCCTCGCCGCCGGAGGACTGGGTGAGCTTGAAGTCCGGGTCCGGGTTGCTCTGCAGAGCCTGGATCTGGTCCGGCGACAGCTGCCGGCTCATCACGTCCAGCTGGCCGGACTTGATCGCGTCCTCCATCTTGTTGGAGTCCGCGAACATCTTGAGGGTGACGGCGCTGTTGTGCATCTTCAGCGTGCCGTCGTAGTGCGAGTTCTTGGAGAACACCGCCTGCTTGCCCGCGGTCCAGGAGTCCAGCTTGTACGGGCCGGAGCCGACCAGCCGCCAGCCGGTGTACGGCTTCTTCGCCGGGTAGACCGTGCTGTCGACGATCGCGGCGGCCGGGGTGGCGAGCTTCGCCGGGAACGTCGCGTCGGGATGCTTGAGGTGGAAGACCACCGTCTGCGGGTCGGGCGCGTCCACGCTCTTGACGTCGGATATGAGCGACGACGGGCCGTCGGACCAGTGGATCTTCTGCATACGGTCGACGGAGAACTTCACGTCGGTGGAGGTGAGGGAACGGCCGGTGGAGAACTTCTCGCCGTCCCGCATCGTGCACTGGTACGTCAGACCCGAAGTGCCCGCGTAGTGGCACTCCTTGGCGGCGTCGGGGGTCGGCGTGGTGCTGCCGCGCTGGTAGGTCAGCAGCATCTGGAAGGTGTTGTAGAACACGTTCCAGGTCGCGCTGTCGTACGACGTCGCCGGGTCGAGCGGCGCCGGGTTGTCCTTGGTCAGCTCGATGCTGTCGGTGGTACCGACGACGATGGGTTTGCCACTGCCGCCGCTGCCGCCGGAACTGCCGCACCCGGTGATCGCGGGTGCCAACGCGCCGAGCAGGGCCGGCAGCACCAGAAGCTTGCGGTTCATCGTTGGTCGTTCTCCTCTTGCGCATGTGCCGGGGGCTCGTGACGCGCCCATAAGGCCCAACAAGGCCGCCCGCGCACCCGGATCGCAGGTGTACGGGCTGGAGGCAGCGCGGGGCACGCTGGGGCGACGATACCGAGGTTGCCGGTGATCAGCACCAACGGGTGGCCAAAGTTGGCGGTCCCGACGAGCGGAACCGCCCCGGCGGCACACTCAGTGAAGGGACGTGCGCAAGGAGCGCAGAAAAGGGACGGTGAGGTCCTCCAGCGACCGGACGACGGTCCGTCCCGGCGCGGGCGGGATCGGCACCACCGACGGCACCGCGACCACCCGGCAGCCGGCCGCCTCCGCGGACGCGACACCGGTGAGGGTGTCCTCGACGACCACGCAGTGCGCGGGGTCGGTACCGAGCCGGGCGGCGGCGGCCAGATACGGGTCCGGGTGCGGCTTGGTGCGGCCGATCTCGTCGCCGGCCAGGGTGAAGGCGAAGTGCTCGGGGCCGAGCGAGCGCAGCATGACGTCGATGGTGCGGCGGTGCGAGGCGGACACCAGCGCGGTGGGCACGGCGTGCGCGACCAGGTCGGTCAGCAGCCGGCGGGCACCGGGCATCAGCGGCGCGCCCTGGGCGACCAGGTGCTCGAAGCGGCTGTTGATGGCGGTCATCAGCTCGGCCGCCGGAGCGGTGGCGCCGGTGACGTCGATCAGGTGGCCCACGCTGCGGGCCATCGGGCCCCCGACCACCACCGCGCGGTGCGCCTCGTCCAGCACGTGGCCGAGGTCCGCGAAGACCTCGGACTCCGCCGCCCACCACAGGCCCTCGGTGTCCACCAGGGTGCCGTCCAGGTCCAGGAGCACGGCCCAGGGCCCGCCGGGCCCCTTCGCCGCACGGGTGTCGGCGACCGGGATGCTGCTCGTCATAGGCCCCACTCCTCGGTTCTGGGGGACACAGAGGCCGGTCGCCGCACCCCGCTGAACAGCGCGGGGAGGCGACCGGCCTCTGCCGGACCCACCAGTGTACGTCGGGCCGTTGCGGACCGCTGAACGACAGGCGAACCGCTGGTCAGCGGGCGTTGAAGTACTTCGCCTCGGGGTGGTGGATGATGATCGCGTCGGTGGACTGCTCGGGGTGGAGCTGGAACTCCTCGGAGAGCTTGACGCCGATCCGCTCCGGCTCCAGCAGGTCGGCGATCTTCGCCCGGTCCTCCAGGTCGGGGCAGGCGCCGTAGCCCAGCGAGAAGCGGGCGCCGCGGTACTTCAGGTCGAACATGTCGGTGACGGCGGAGGGGTCCTCGCCGGCGTAGCCGAGTTCGGCCCTGACCCGGGCGTGCCAGTACTCGGCGAGCGCCTCGGCGAGCTGCACGGACAGGCCGTGCAGCTCCAGGTAGTCGCGGTAGGAGTCGGCGGCGAACAGCTCGTTGGCGGCCTCGGAGACACGGTTGCCGACGGTGACCACCTGGAAGCCGACCACATCGGTCTCGCCGGAGTCCTCGGGGCGGAAGAAGTCGGCCAGGCACAGCCGCCGGCCGCGCCGCTGGCGCGGGAAGGTGAAGCGGGTGCGCTCGGTGCCGTCCTCGTGCAGCACGATCAGGTCGTCGCCCTTGGAGACGCACGGGAAGTAGCCGTAGGTGACGGCTGCCTCCAGCAGGTGCTCGGACTGGAGTTTGGTGAGCAGGCCGCGCAGCCGGGGGCGGCCCTCGGACTCGACCAGTTCCTCGTAGCTCGGGCCGTCCGCGCGGGACTGCTTCAGGCCCCACTGGCCCTTGAAGAGGGCGCCCTCGTCCAGCCAGGAGGAGTAGTCGGCGAGCTGGATGCCCTTGACCACCCGGCTGCCCCAGAACGGCGGGGCCGGCACCGGGTTGTCGACGGCGACGTCGGAGCGGACCTGGCCCAGGTTGGGCTCTTCCGGCTGCTCGGGCTGCTCCCGCTTGGGCACCCGGCGGGTCTTCAGCTCCGGCAGCGCCGCGCCGGGCACCCCGCGCTTGACGCCGATCAGCGCGTCCATCAGCCGCAGCCCCTCGAAGGCGTCGCGGGCGTAGCGGACCTCGCCGGCGTAGATCTCGTGCAGGTCCTGCTCGACGTAGGCGCGGGTGAGGGCGGCGCCGCCGAGGATCACCGGGTACTTCGCCGACAGGCCGCGCTGGTTGAGCTCCTCCAGGTTCTCCTTCATGATCACGGTGGACTTCACCAGCAGCCCGGACATCCCGATCACGTCGGCGCGGTTCTCCTGGGCCGCCTCCAGGATCGAGGAGACCGGCTGCTTGATGCCCAGGTTGACCACGTTGTAGCCGTTGTTGGACAGGATGATGTCGACCAGGTTCTTGCCGATGTCGTGCACGTCGCCGCGGACGGTGGCCAGCACGATCGTGCCCTTGCCGGCCTCCTCACCGTCGGCCACCTTCTCCATGTGCGGTTCCAGGTAGGCGACCGCGGTCTTCATCACCTCGGCGGACTGGAGCACGAACGGCAGCTGCATCTGGCCGGAGCCGAACAGCTCGCCGACCACCTTCATGCCGGCCAGCAGCGTGTCGTTGACGATGTCCAGGGCGGAGCGCTCGGCCAGTGCCTCGTCCAGGTCCGCGGACAGGCCGTTCTTCTCGCCGTCGATGATCCGGCGCTGGAGCCGCTCGTCCAGCGGCAGCGCCATCAGCTCCTCGGCGCGGCCGGCCTTCAGCGACTTGGAGTCGACGCCCTCGAAGAGCTCCATCAACTTCTGCAGCGGGTCGTACCCCTCGGCGCGCTTGTCGTAGACCAGGTCGTACGCGGCCTGGCGCTGCTCCTCGGGGATGCGGGCGATCGGCAGGATCTTGGCGGCGTGCACGATCGCGGAGTCGAGCCCGGCCTTGACGCACTCGTCGAGGAAGACCGAGTTCAGCGCGGTGCGGGCGGCCGGGTTGAGGCCGAAGGAGATGTTGGACAGGCCGAGCGTGGTCTGCACGTCGGGGTGGCGGCGCTTGAGTTCGCGGATCGCCTCGATGGTGGCGATGCCGTCCTTGCGGGACTCCTCCTGGCCGGTGCAGATGGTGAAGGTCAGGCAGTCGATGAGGATGTCGGACTCGCGGATGCCCCAGTTGCCGGTGAGGTCGTCGATCAGCCGCTCGGCGATCGCGACCTTCTTCTCGACGGTACGCGCCTGCCCCTCCTCGTCGATGGTCAGCGCGATCAGGGCGGCGCCGTGCTCGGCGGCGAGCGCGGTGACGCGGGCGAAGCGGGACTCGGGGCCGTCGCCGTCCTCGTAGTTGACCGAGTTGAGCACCGCGCGGCCGCCGAGCTTCTCCAGCCCGGCCCGCAGCACGTCCACCTCGGTGGAGTCCAGCACGATCGGCAGGGTGGAGGCGGTGGCGAACCGGCCGGCGATCTCGGCCATGTCGGCGACGCCGTCCCGGCCGACGTAGTCCACGCACAGGTCCAGCAGGTGGGCGCCCTCGCGGATCTGGTCGCGGGCCATCTCCACGCAGTCCTCCCAGCGGCCCTCCAGCATCGCCTCGCGGAACTTCTTGGAGCCGTTGGCGTTGGTCCGCTCGCCGATCGCCAGGTACGAGGTGTCCTGGCGGAACGGCACGGTCTGGTAGAGGGAGGCGGCGCCCGGCTCGGGACGCGGGTCGCGCGGCGCGATGTCGTGGCCGCCGATCCGGTTCACCAGCTGGCGCAGGTGCTCGGGGGTGGTGCCGCAGCAGCCGCCGACCAGGGACAGGCCGTACTCGCGGGCGAACGTCTCGTGCGCGTCGGCGAGTTCGGACGGGGACAGCGGGTAGTGCGCGCCGTCCTTGGTCAGCACCGGCAGGCCCGCGTTGGGCATGCAGGTCAGCGGGATGCGGGAGTGGCGGGCGAGGTAGCGCAGGTGCTCGCTCATCTCGGCCGGGCCGGTGGAGCAGTTCAGGCCGATCAGGTCGATGCCGAGCGGTTCGAGCGCGGTCAGGGCGGCGCCGATCTCGGAGCCGAGCAGCATGGTGCCGGTGGTCTCGACGGCCACCGAGCAGATCAGCGGGACGTTGGCGCCGGCGGCGGCCATCGCGCGGCGCGAGCCGACCAGCGCGGCCTTGACCTGGAGCAGGTCCTGCATGGTCTCCACGACCAGCGCGTCGGCGCCGCCGGCGATCAGACCGGCCGCGTTGGCCTGGTAGCCGTCGCGCAGGGTGGCGTAGTCGGTGTGGCCGAGGGTGGGCAGCTTGGTGCCGGGGCCGATCGAGCCGAGCACGAAGCGGCGGCGGCCGTCGGCGGCGAAGCCGTCGGCGACCTCGCGGGCCAGCCGGGCGCCGGCCTCGGACAGCTCCTCGATCCGCTCGGGGATGTCGTACTCGGTCATCGCCGAGTGGTTGGCGCCGAAGGTGTTGGTCTCGACGCAGTCGACCCCGGCCTCGAAGTACGCCTCGTGGACGGAGCGGACGATGTCCGGGCGGGTGACGTTGAGGATCTCGTTGCAGCCTTCGAGCTGCTGGAAGTCGTCCAGCGTCGGGTCCTGCGCCTGGAGCATCGTGCCCATCGCGCCGTCGGCGACGACGATGCGGGAGGCCAGCGCCTCACGGAAGGCGGTGACCCGGGCCGCGTCGTACGCGGACGAGGCGTGGCTGGACGAGGGGGACGGCAAAGCCATGGACTGCTCCCTGGAGTGCGACGGCTGTCGGCTATGCGCTGGCCGCGCGGGCGGGCCGGGAAAGGCCGCGCCCGCACGGCACGCACTCCGCCAGCGTAGCGGGCGCGGCCGGAACGGCTCGGCCGATTCCAGAGAGCGGACGGGTGGCGCTGGTGAGGTGCCCACCCCGCTCTGCCATGATGAAGAATGATGAAGGTCGACATTGTCGACCCGGAGCTTCGTCGACCGTGCCCGCCCCGGCCGCATCCGGCCGCCGGCGAGCACCGGTCGGCGACCCGCGCCGTCCCGTACTTCTTGGAGCGCCCGCCATGCCAGGTCCCATCCAGTCACTGGAACGCGCCGCGGCGATCCTGCGGCTGCTGGCGGGCGGTGAGCGGCGGCTGGGGCTGTCGGACGTGGCGTCCTCGCTCGGCCTGGCCAAGGGCACCGCGCACGGCATCCTGCGCACCCTCCAGCAGGAGGGCTTCGTCGAGCAGGACCCGGTGTCGGGGAAGTACCAGCTCGGCGCGGAGCTGCTGCGGCTGGGCAACAGCTTCCTGGACGTGCACGAGCTGCGGGCCCGCGCCCTGGTGTGGACCGACGACCTGGCCAGGTCGAGCGGCGAGGCCGCGTACCTGGGGGTGCTGCACCAGCAGGGCGTGCTGATCGTGCACCACGTCTTCCGGCCGGACGACAGCCGCCAGGTGCTGGAGGTCGGCGCCATGCAGCCGCTGCACAGCACCGCGCTCGGCAAGGTGCTGGCGGCGTACGACCCGGTCGCGCACAGCGAGGCGGCCGAGGGCGAGCGGGCCGCGCTGACCGGGCGGACGGTGACGTCCGCCGCGGACTTCGAGGCGGTGCTCGACCTGACCCGGGCCCGGGGGTGGGCCGCGGACCTGGAGGAGACCTGGGACGGCGTGGCGTCGGTCGCCGCGCCGGTGCACGACCGGCGGCGGATGCCGGTCGGCGCAGTGGGCATCACCGGCGCGGTGGAGCGGGTCTGCGACGACAGCGGGATCAGGCCGCGGCTGGTCGCGGCGGTACGGGACTGCGCGCGGGCGGTCTCCCGCGACCTGGGCGCGGGGCGGTTCTGATCCACCCGCGACCCGGGTGCGGGGCGGTGTCCGGTCACCCCGCCCGGCCCTCCTGGCGGCACGGCGGGCGTCTGCTCCGTCACAGCACTCTTGACCTGGTCAGCGCGGAGGGCGAGACTTTCGACCTGCGGTCGACAATGTCGAACAACGGACGGAAGTCGGATCGCGGCTCAGGGACTGGGACAAAGGAGTCGACGTGTCCAACGGCCACATAGTCATCGGCGAGCTCTTCGGTACCGCCGTTCTGATCCTGCTCGGCGGCGGCGTCTGCGCCGCGGTGACGCTCAAGAGATCCAAGGCCAAGGACGCCGGCTGGGTGGCGATCTCCTTCGGCTGGGGCCTCGCGGTGCTGGGCGGCGCCTACATCGCCAACGGCTACTCGGGCGGCCAGCTCAACCCGGCCGTCACCTTGGGCATCGCCATCAAGACCGGCGACTGGAGCACCATGCCCTACTACCTGATCGGCGAGTTCGGCGGTGCGATCATCGGCGCGGTGCTGGTCTGGGCGGCCTACCTCGGGCAGTTCCACGCGCATCTGACCGACCCCGCGGTGGTGGGCGCGCCGGCCGCCCCGGCCGAGGGCGGGACCGGCGACGCGTCCGGCGACGCGGCCGGCACCGCGCACGCGACCGCGGCGGACACCGCGTCCGCGCCGAAGGCCGACCCGGCCGGGCCCACCACCGGCAACCAGGCGCAGCCCGGCGGCCCGGTGCTCGGCATCTTCTCCACCGGCCCGGAGATCCGCAATCCGGTGCAGAACCTGCTCACCGAGATCATCGCCACCGCGGTGCTGGTGCTGTTCATCCTCACCCAGGGCATGACCAAGGGCCTGGCCCTCAACGGCACGGGCATCCTGCTCACCGCGCTGCTCGTGGTCGGCATCGGCCTGTCGCTCGGCGGCCCCACCGGGTACGCGATCAACCCGGCGCGCGACCTCGGCCCGCGGATCGTGCACGCGCTGCTGCCGCTGCCCAACAAGGGCGGATCGGACTGGGGATACGCATGGATTCCGGTGGTCGGCCCGCTTGTCGGCGCCGCGATCGCGGGCGGGCTGTACAGGCTGGCCTTCATGTAGCGCGGACCCGCGTCCGTACGGTGCGACCCGCGCCGTACGGACGTACCGCGGCCGCCGTACCGACCCGCACCACCCGCCGCGCACCGCGCACCGCGTGCCGGCCCTCGCCCACCGCCTCGCCAAGACCCGCCCGCACAGGACGCCAGACCCAGCAGGAGCTCACCGTGACCGACACCCCGACCGGCACCGACACCGCCGCCGGCACCGCCTCCGCCACCCAGGCCGCCGGCGGCTCCGCCGGCTCCTCCCACGGCTCCGGGCCGTTCATCGCGGCCATCGACCAGGGCACCACGTCCAGCCGCTGCATCGTCTTCGACCGGGACGGCCGGATCGTCGCCGTCGACCAGAAGGAACACGAGCAGATCTTCCCCAAGCCGGGCTGGGTGGAGCACGACGCCGCCGAGATCTGGACCAACGTCCAGGAGGTGGTGGCCGGCGCCATCCGCAAGGCCGCCCAGGACATCCCCGGCTTCCAGCCCGCCGACGTCAAGGCGATCGGCATCACCAACCAGCGCGAGACCACGCTGCTGTGGGACCGGCACACCGGCGAGCCGGTGCACAACGCGCTGGTCTGGCAGGACACCCGCACCGACACGCTCTGCCGCGAACTGGGCCGGGACGTCGGCCAGGACCGGTTCCGCGCCACCACCGGGCTGCCGCTCGCGTCGTACTTCGCCGGCCCCAAGATCCGCTGGCTGCTGGACCACGTGGACGGCCTGCGCGAGCGGGCCGAGGCCGGCGACATCCTCTTCGGCACCATGGACTCCTGGGTGATCTGGAACCTCACCGGCGGAGCGAACGGCGGCGTGCACGTCACGGACGTCACCAACGCCTCCCGCACGCTGCTGATGGACCTGCGCACCCTCGACTGGGACCAGGACATCCTCGACGCGATCGGCGTGCCGGCCGCGGTGCTGCCCCGGATCGGCTCCTCCTCCGAGGTCTACGGCACCGCGGACATCGGCGGCCTGTCGGACGTCCCGGTGGCCTCCGCGCTCGGCGACCAGCAGGCCGCGCTCTTCGGCCAGACCTGCTTCTCGCCGGGCGAGGCCAAGTCCACCTACGGCACCGGCACGTTCATGCTGCTCAACACCGGCGAGACCCCGGTCGACTCCCGCAACGGCCTGATCACCACGGTCGGCTACCGGATCGGCGACGCCGCCCCGGTCTACGCGCTGGAGGGGTCGATCGCGGTCACCGGCGCCCTGGTGCAGTGGATGCGCGACCAGATGGGCCTGATCAGCACGGCGGCCGAGATCGAGACGCTGGCGCTGACCGTCGAGGACAACGGCGGCGCCTACTTCGTGCCGGCCTTCTCCGGGCTGTTCGCGCCGTACTGGCAGGACGACGCCCGCGGGGTGATCGCCGGGCTGACCCGCTACGTCACCAAGGCGCACATCGCCCGCGCCGTCCTGGAGGCGACCGCCTGGCAGACCCGCGAGATCGCCGACGCGATGACCAAGGACTCCGGCGTCGAGCTGGCGGCCCTGAAGGTCGACGGCGGCATGACCTCCAACAACCTGCTCATGCAGACCCTCGCCGACGTGCTGGCCGCACCCGTGGTGCGCCCCATGGTCGCCGAGACCACCTGCCTGGGCGCGGCCTACGCCGCCGGCCTCGCGGTCGGCTTCTGGCCGGACACCGACGCGCTGCGCGCCAACTGGAAGCGGGCAGCGGAGTGGACGCCCCGGATGGCCGACGCCGACCGGGACCGCGAGTACCACAACTGGCGCAAGGCCGTGACCCGGACCATGGGCTGGATCGAAGAAGAGGAGCACTGAGAAACGCCATGACCACCCTGCAACGCGTCCCCGCCCTGGGGACGCACCCGACCGCCGGCGCGAACCCCGGGCGGGCCCAGACCCGCGACCTGCTCGGGCACGCCACGTACGACCTGCTGGTGATCGGCGGCGGCATCCTCGGCATCACCACCGCCTGGCACGCCGCCCAGTCGGGACTGCGGGTGGCGATGGTGGACGCCGGCGACTTCGCCGGCGCCACCTCCTCCGCCTCCTCCAAGCTGCTGCACGGCGGCCTGCGCTACCTCCAGACCGGAGCGGTGCGGCTGGTCGCCGAGAACCACGTCGAACGGCGCGCGGTCTCCCGGGACGTGGCGCCGCACCTGGCCAACCCGCTCACCTTCTACCTGCCGGTGTACAAGGGCGGTCCGCACGGCGCGGCCAAGCTCGGCGCGGGCGTGTTCGCGTACTCCGCGCTGTCCGCCTTCCGCGACGGCGTCGGGCACGTCATCAGCCCGGCCAGGGCCGCCCGCGACGTGCCCGAGCTGCGCACCGACGACCTGCGCGCGGTCGCGGTCTACGAGGACGGGCAGATGAACGACGCCCGGATGGCGCTGATGACGGTGCGGGCCGCGGTCGGCGCGGGCGCGACCGTGCTCAACCACGCCGAGGTCACCGGGCTGCGCTTCACCCGCGGCCGGGTGACCGGCGCGGATCTGCGCGACCGCACCGACGGCACCGAGTTCGGCGTGGACGCGCGGCTGGTGCTCAACGCGACCGGCCCGTGGGTGGACCACCTGCGGCGGATGGAGGACGCGGCCGCGGACCCGTCGATCCGGCTGTCCAAGGGCGCCCACCTGGTGCTGAAGCGGACCTCGCCGTGGCGGGCCGCGCTGGCCACGCCGATCGACAAGTACCGGATCACCTTCGCGCTGCCGTGGGAGGGCATGCTGCTGCTCGGCACGACCGACGAGGCGTACGAAGGTGATCCGGGCGAGGTGGCGGTCACCGAGGCCGACATCGCCCAGATCCTGGACGAGGCGGCCTTCTCGGTCCGGGACCGGCAGCTCACCCGGGACCTGATCACGTACTCCTTCGCCGGGCTGCGGGTGCTGCCCGGCGGCCCCGGCGACACCGCGAAGGCGAAGCGGGAGACGGTGGTCACCGAGGGCCGCGGCGGCATGCTGTCGGTCGCGGGCGGCAAGTGGACGACCTTCCGGCACATCGGCCGCACGGTGCTGGCGAAGCTCGCGGAACTGCCCGGGCACCCGCTCGCCGACGACATGGAGCCGCTGGACCGGCTGCCCAGGCACGCCCCGCTGCCCGGGTTCGCCAGCCCCGGCGCGGTCGCGCACCGGCTGGTCGTGGACGGCATCGCGCCCGGCCCGCGGATGGCCGGCGACACCGCGGGCCACCTCGCGGGGCACTACGGCTCGCTCGCCTTCGACATCGCCCGCCTCGCCAACGAGGACCCGGCGCTGGCGACGCGCATCCACCCGGACGCCCCGGAGATCTGGGCGCAGGTGGTCTACGCCCGCGACCACGAGTGGGCGTACGACGTGGACGACGTGCTGCGCCGCCGGACCACCCTCACCATCCGCGGCCTGGACACCCCGGAGGTACGAGCAGGGGTCGAGCGCATCCTGCGGGCGCGCAGGGACTGAGCGCGCGGCCCTCGTTCAGCCGTTGGCGGGCGGGAGCGCGGGCCCGGGGGTCAGCAGCGCGTCGAGTTCCGCCAGGAGGGCGGCGGGGCGCGGGTGGCCGATCCGCTCCAGCAGGGTCAGCCAGCGCTCCCGGCCCTCCCGCCACAGGTCGGCGAGGGTGCCGGCGGCGACCGCGTCGACGGTACGGCGCGGCAGTTCGGCCTCGGCGGCGCGGGACGGGGTGAGCCAGTGCGCGGTGCTGTGCTCGGCGAGGCGGGCCATCCACAGCAGGTGGCGGGCGGCGTGCGCGAGGGCGTCCTGGGCGCGCAGCCGCTCGCCGCGGGCGGTGACGTGGGCGGCGAGCACCATCCAGTTCGCGAACCGCCCGCACAGGTCGGCGATCTCGTCGGCCCCGGCGGGCAGTACCGCCTGCTCGGGCAGCCCGGCGAGCACCGGGGTCAGCGCCCCGTCGCGGTCCACCACGACCATCGCGTCGACCGCCGCGCCCCGGGCCGGCCACTCCCCCACCGACGCGATGTCCTCGGTGGTGGCGAAGTGGAACTCGCCGCGCACCGGCCCGGGGAAGAGCGCCACATGGGTGCCGAACTCGTTGCGCAGCACGAGGTGGACCGGGGCGACCTCGGCGCACCAGGCCGCGGGGTCGAGGGCGGCGCGCGCCTTCGGGTCGAGGAACAGCCAGAACTCGACGTCGCTGTGCGGGTCGCCCTCGCCCGCCGCGAAGGAGCCGTACATCAGGGCCGCGCGGATGGTCTCGTCGGCGCGGCACAGCGCCCGCACCCGGTCGATCAGTTCGTACTGGATCACGCGCGCCAGTATGGGTCCCGGCCGGATGCCGCGACAGCGATTTCCAGCGCGGTGGCGCCGGGCCGGGGCGTGGCCGGCTCGGCGAACCCCTTGTACTGGCGGTACATGTCGGCGAACTCCCCGACCACGTCGCGCAGCAGCCGCGCGGTGGCGTCGCCGGCGCGGTAGTCCTGGCCGGTGGCCCTGGCGAGGTCCCAGCCGTGCAGGGCGAGTTCGAGGAAGAGCATGCGCGCGGTGGCGTCGGCCGGCATGGCCGCCTCGCCCATCGGGATCTCGCCCTCCCACGCGGCGGGTTCGGCCCACGCGGCCACCGCGCGGTCGAGCTGCCGCGCGTACGCCGCGGCCCACTCCGGTTCCGCGGTGAAGTCGCGGGTGGCCAGGTCGTCGGGGTGCGGCTCGCGGCGTGCGCGCAGCTCCATGCCGAGGCCGGTGTACGCGACGAGGTGGTTGGCCAGGGCGCGGGTGTCGTACTCGGGGCAGGGCGTGGGGCCGGTGAGCTGCCCGGGCGTGACCGCCGCGGTGATCCGGGCGGCCTCGGCGGCGGCGTCGGCGAGCCGCGGGTGGACGGTGCGGTGCGAGTCGATGGCGTTCATGGCTCCGACGCTAGGACGCGGCGCGCGGCCGGTCTTGAACAAACGCGACAGGCGGCCCGCGGCTTCCTAGGCTGGGGCCATGAGCAGGCACGGGATGGGGCGCGGGGTGCTGCGGCCGGCGACGGCCGCGGCCCACCTCACGGTCCCGCTGCACCCGCCGGCCGCCGCCCTCGCGCCGTACGTCGAGTACTACTGGAACCCGCGCTGGGACCTGCGCGGCCGGCCCGACCATGTGCAGGACGTGCTCGCGCACCCGAACGTGCACCTGGTCTTCGAGGAGCCGGTGCCGCTGGTGTACGGGGTGCAGCGGGCGCTGTACCGGCGGGTGCTGCACGGGCGGGGGCAGGCGTTCGGGGTGCGGTTCCGGGCGGGGGCCTTCCGGCCGTTCGCCCGGGGGCCGGTGGCGGAGCTGGTGGACCGCTCGGTGCCCGCCGCCGAGTACTTCGGGGCCGAGGCGCGGGCGCTGGGCCGGGAGGTGCTGGCGATGGAGGACCTGGACGCGATGTCCGCGGCGGTGGACCGCTTCCTGCTCGGGTTCCTGCCCGCGGTGCCCGATCCCCGGGTCGCGCGGGCGGGCGCGCTCGTGGAGCGCCTCACCGCCGACCCCGGCACCCTGCGGGTGGACGCGGTGGCCCGCGAGTCGGGACTGCCGGTGCGGCGCCTCCAGCGGCTGTTCGCCGAATACGTCGGAGCGTCGCCGAAGTGGGTACTGCGCCGGGCCCGGCTGCACGAAGCCGCCGCGCGGGCCGACGAGGGCACCCGCATCGACTGGCCGGCGCTCGCCGCCGAGCTCGGCTACGCGGACCAGTCGCACTTCATCCGCGACTTCACCGCTGCCACCGGAGTACCGCCGACGCACTACGCCGGGCGGTGATCCGCGGAACTGGTGGGGGCGACCGTTAGGACGGGGCGGGGTTGTGGCTCATAATGGAGATACATCGGAGGTCTGGCACGGCGTGGTGCCAGGAGATGTGGAACTGGGGAGGGCCCGGATGGCGGTCACGGATGAGGCGATCGAGAAGATCAAGGACATGATCGTCTCGGGGGCGCTGCGGCCGGGAGACCGGTTGCCCAAGGAGAGCGAGCTCGCGGCCGAGTTGGGCCTGTCCCGCAACTCCCTGCGCGAGGCGGTGCGCGCGCTGTCGCTGATCCGCATCCTCGACGTGCGCCAGGGCGACGGCACCTACGTCACCAGCCTCGACCCCCAGCTGCTGCTGGAGGCGCTGAGCTTCGTGGTGGACTTCCACCGGGACGACACGGTGCTGGAGTTCCTCGCGGTGCGGCGCATCCTCGAACCGGCGGCCACCGCGATGGCGGCGGTACGGATCACCCCGGAGGCCCTCGACGTGCTGGAGGGCAAGCTGGACGCCCTCGGCCCCACCCCGTCCGTGGAGCAACTGGTCGCCTCGGACCTGGACTTCCACCGCGGCATCGTGCAGGGCTCCGGCAACTCCGTGCTCTGTTCGCTGCTCGACGGGCTCTCCGGTCCGACCACCCGCGCCCGGGTCTGGCGCGGGCTCACCCAGGAGGACGCGGTCAGCCGCACACTCCACGAGCACCGGGCGATCCTGGCGGCGCTGCGCGACCGCGACGCCGAGGCGGCGCGGTCCTGGGCGACGGTCCACGTCGCCAGCGTCGAGCAGTG